>NZ_JARWKZ010000028.1:0-74283 GCF_050577975.1 Rhizobium sp. BR 315
TTCGCCTTCGCCATGATGGCGGTGATCCGGTATCGCGCCAATGACGTGACGCCCCAAAAAAGACCGCGGATGCCGACCATCAGGATTTAATCCGCTGGTCTATCCAGGAAGTCCGGCGCATCGCCACAAGGCTTGCCCAGCGTCGCATAAAGCCCGCCTACGTCATCGCGTGGTCATGCTGGAGGCGCGCCCATCAGGCTGCCGCTCGACGAGCGCATTTGAAGGCGAAAATGCAACTGTAATGCTAGGCTATTTCAGATGCGCATATGCGACGGCGGAACCCGCGTTTCAAAGCTGCATAGGAGAGTGATTGTGAATCGGCTTCGAAGGTTCCCCCATTGATGTCCGCGACAACTATTTGGGAACGCATTGAAAATTAGGAAATTAAGTGGGCTACCTCCGCGCCGACCTTAACTCCGCTTTGGCGCGAAATTGCATAAGTAGATCAATATGTTGGATTCCGTCTCCAGGGGCACCGTCGGGTCCGCTTCACATCGATTTGCCTTCGACGATTGCCGAGCTTTCTTCAAACGAGATCGCAAATGGGGAGCCGTCAGCATCCTCGAACGGGCACATTAGAAGAAAACAAGCCCATGAGCTCCGGCAACAGCGCCGAATGCCGTCACGACCGCAAGCAGAAGAAGAAGTTCGTGCAGGCGGCTTATGCGACGGAAGGCTGCCCGCGAGTCCCTCTGAGCGTCCCGCTGGAATTTCGCGTGAAAAAGCGGCTCGATCACAAACAACATAAGCATGAAGATCAGCCACATGCCCAACATTGCCGACATCCACCAGAAATTCAGATCGGCGAAGCGGTCCCAGAGCTCCAACCTGTAGGTCATCCAGAGGCCTGTTATGCCCGCAACCGGTGCAGAGATGCGAACCTGTGCGGAGAAATGCCGTTCAACCCTTTCGAACAGCATCTGTGCGTCGGCACTGACCCGATCCGATCTGACGAGCGGCAATATGACCAGCGTCACGAAGCTCAGTCCGCCGATCCAATGAATGACGGCAAGAACATGCAGAGCACGGGCGACCACGATGTCATCCATCATTCACGCCCTCACAAGACGACCGTCGTTCCTGCGGTCGATGGCACGAGCGCGGACGCTTTGCAGCGTCAACCAATTGCCGGCAAGATCCGACAGCGCGATTTCTTTGGCAAGTCCGGCCGCGAACTCCCGAAACGGCACGAGGTTGATCTCGGGAACCCCGATCAAAGCGGGCACGGAAAGTTCCATTGCCCGAACGATTAGCGATCGAAAGCCGCCACCTTCCACCTCGACCTTGCCGAATTTGGAGAGCACCAGAAGGTCAGTCTTCTCGGAGAGGCTCTCTCCAACCGCCTCGCAGGCGACGACCAATCGATCGGTATCGAGGGCGCATCCCCGCGCTTCCCGCCCGCGATCCTCGGATATTGCATAGAGCTTATTACTCGCAAGATCCCTGAGATACATATCGCATTTGGTGCGATCAGATCGCGGCTCGCTAAGCTGGATAAGGCCGGCAAGGCGCATGCCCTCGCCCATCATCGTCTTCGTCGTGTCTCGCAGAAATCTCTCGAAATCCGATCCCTTCGAATAAACGATTGCGGCAATGGGGTAGCTGGAGTGATCGAGGTGCATTGGTGGCATCCTTCGGATTTGCGCTGATTGAATTGGAGCGTTTCGATCGCATTCGCCGGAAGAGCGGAAGGCAAGCCACCTTTCCGGAGCCGCAGATGGCATGTCCATCCGCTGCAGCGTGACGAGACGGCTGAGTAAGTTTGACGCCAAGTCGGCGGGCCACGTCAAAAGACGCCGGCCACACATGTGCGGGGAAACATCTGTCATGCCCTAGCGCGAGTGTCACAGCAAGTATCCTCCGGCAACACCTTGTTCAGGATGGCGCGAACCGCGGCAAGGCCCGGATCCTCGGAGCGGTTCATGATCCCAATCAGCTGCACGAAATGATCGTCAGATGCCGTTTCCATGAACGAGCGGACGATCGCCGCAAAGTAGCTTGCCGGCTCCATCGCTTCTGCAGCCGCTGCGTTTTCGAGCCGTTTGGCCAGCCCTTCCATACCAAGGGCTTCGATCAGCCTTTCGACGGTTTGAGGATTATCGAGGCTGGCGAGTAGCGTACCGAACATGGTTTCTCCTCACTGTACCAGAGGTGTCGCGGCACCCTGAAGTGTGGTCCCCCGGATGTCGGCTCGGCCCACGAGCAGCGAAATATACTGCGCCGTCGCCTGCCGGCTGACATGTTCCTCGAGATATGCGGCAATCTGTTCCCTGACTGCTTCGAACGGCAGGAGCGAACCCTCGATCTTACGAACGAGGCGGATGAGATGAACCCCATAGCGACTTTCGATGGGCGCCGAAATCTCGCCAACGGCAAGCGCGATCAACGCGGTTTCGAATTCCGGCGTCGTATCTCCCAGGCTGATCTGCCCGAGGCTGCCGCCGACCTCGCGGGAAGGACAGTCGGAACAGTCTTTGGCCAGTTCGGCAAAGCGATCCGGCTCGCGGTCCAGAATGCCGGCAAGGGAGTCCACCCGCTCCCGCGCGTCAGCGAAGGCGTTGGCATCCTGCCGCCGCGCTGCAATCAGGATATGATCCACCTCGAAAAGCGGCGGTGTCACGAAACGCTTGCGGTTATTGTCATAGAAGCGGCGCAGCGCCTCGTCGTCCGCGGCAGGCGTCTGCACTTCCCGCTCGAGGAGCGCACGCAGCAGTGCGTCTTCATCGGTTTCGGCGCGCCCTTCGGCGTCGGCCTGTGGCTCGATGAGGATGCCCAGACGCTGCGCTTCCTCCAAAAGCAGATGGCGAACGACGAGCGCCCGCGTCGCAGCATGCCACGCAGCACCCGGATTGTCGGCCGGGAAATTCTGGGTCTCAGCGGCGATGTCCTTGCGGGAGATCGGCACGCCATTGACGCTGACCGGCGGCATGACGCCTGCCCCGGCCGCCCGACTTGGCTGGTGGTCATGCTCGTGCTCGTCGTGAGGCTGTGTGACGGTACGATCGATGATGATGGAAACCATGATTCACTCCCCCGGATGCCTGTAGGAACGCGACGGATGGCGCTCGCGATTAAAGCGACTCCGCACGACCTGATAGCCGGGACGCCCGAGATACCAGATCGGTGCACTCCAGACATGGACCAGGCGGGTGAACGGAAACAGCAGGAAGATCGTCATGCCGAGCAACAGGTGCATTTTGAAGATGGGATGCACGTCCGCGACGTAGGCAGCAGCAGCTGGCTGCAAGGTCAGAATGCCCTGCGCCCAGTTCATGAACTTCACCATTTCATGACCGTCCATGTGGTGGAGCGAGACGAAGATGGTGGAGAGGCCCAGCGTCAGCTGCAGCCACAGAACGAGCAGGATCGCCATATCCCCGAAACTCGACATCGCCCGGATGCGCGGATCGAAGAAGCGGCGATGGGCAAGAAGCGTGATGCCGATGAAGCAGGCGATGCCGGCAACACCACCGACGACGATCGCCAGGCCCTGCTTGAAACTGTGCGGGATCCCAAGCGCGTCGAAAATCGCAATCGGCGTCAGCAATCCGCCGGCATGGCCGATGAAGATCACCAGAATGCCGATATGAAAGAGATTGGAACCCCAACGCAGCTGCTTGCGCCGCAGCAGCTGCGAGGAACCGGTCTTCCAGGTATATTGCTCGCGATCGAAGCGGATCAAGCTGCCAAGCAGGAAGACAGTGAGGCAGAAATAGGGATACCAGCCGAAGAGTGCGGAATTGATCGTCTCGGACATGATCTTCCTCCTTCAATGGGGGTTGCTGCGCACATCGCGATGTGCGGCCCGCAGTCGGGTTTGAAGCCGTTCGGTGGAACAGCCATCCATGGCGCCGCTCCCCGGACCGAAGGTGACGGTCGTTTCTTCCCATTCCGCGTCGAGCGCGGCGAGATCGGCTGCCCCTCCCTCGGAGAGATCCGCTTCGCCGGACGTATCGAGCGAGACGCCCGCCACGACGCGAATGGCCGTTAATACGGCCGCATAGGGAGAAGCCCTTGAGACCAGGCGCTCTTCAAGCGCGCCCAGGATATGAGCAGTCTCCGAGAGAAGGCTGAGCGCCTCGCCAAGCGGTTTCGTCGACAGATATTCGAGGAAGAGCGGCAGATAATCCGGAAGTTCATTGGCCTGGAGCTCCAGTCCGTCTTTCTCGTAAAGGGCGGCAAGATCGACCATGGCCTGGCCGCGGTCGCGGCTTTCTCCATGCACATGCTCAAAGAGATGCAGCGAAAGGCACCGGCTCCTGTCGAATAGCTCGACATAACGTTCCTGCAGCTCGAAGAGATCGAGCGATGCAAGATCATTAAGAAGCGGGCGAAGCGACGACATGACGGAAGTCGGCACGAGTTTCTCCGCGGCGATCGCCTCTTCGATCTCCGGCACGGCGGCACAGAGTTCCTCTGACGGATAGGTCAGGAGTGCGGAGAGTGCGCGGAAGGTAAGAACGGCTTGTCTCTCGGTCATTATGCGATCTCCATCGGGTTCTTGGCCTTCTTCT
The DNA here is from genome assembly GCF_050577975.1 of Rhizobium sp. BR 315. Lineage (NCBI taxonomy): Bacteria > Pseudomonadati > Pseudomonadota > Alphaproteobacteria > Hyphomicrobiales > Rhizobiaceae > Rhizobium > Rhizobium sp. BR 315. The sequence goes on from NZ_JARWKZ010000028.1 coordinate 4,515, forward strand.
GCGGCTTCGTGCCGAAGAGATTGGTCTCGCTTGAGCCGCCGGAACAGCCGTTGCCAAAGGAGAACCCACAGGAGCCGCGCAGGTCATAGGCATCCTCGCTCCATTCGCGGTGCGCCGTCGGGATGACGAAACGGTCCTCGTAGTTGGCGATCGCCATGATCCGGTACATGTCCTCGATATTGGCGCCGGTGAGCCCGACATTCTGAGCGATACGCTCGTCGATGCGGCCGTCGATGGATTTGGCGCGCATGTAGCCGCGCATGGCAAGCATCCGCTCCAATGCCAGCGCCACGGGCTCCTCGTTGCCTGCAGTCAGGAGGTTGGCGAGATATTGCAGCGGAATGCGCAGCGAACGAACGTCTGGCATGTCGCCGTTCAGGCCCATCTTGCCGGCGGACGCCGCTGATTGGATCGGCGACAGCGGCGGCACATACCAGACCATGGGCAGGGTGCGATATTCCGGATGCAGTGGGAAGGCAACCTTCCAGTCCATCGCCATCTTCCAGATCGGCGAAACAACAGCGGCTTCGAGCCATGCCTCCGGCACGCCATCGGCGCGCGCCTGGGAGATCACCTCCGGATCCTTCGGGTCGAGGAAAAGATCGAGCTGGGCCTGATAGAGATCCTTCTCGTTCGGTGCGCTTGCGGCCGCCTCGATGCGGTCGGCATCGTAAAGCAGCACGCCGAGATAGCGAATGCGTCCGACGCAGGTTTCCGAACAGACGGTCGGCTGGCCGGCTTCGATACGAGGATAGCAAAAGATGCACTTTTCCGACTTACCGGACGACCAGTTGTAGTAGATCTTCTTGTAAGGGCAGCCAGATACGCACATGCGCCAGCCGCGGCACTTGTCCTGGTCGATGAGCACGATCCCGTCCTCCTCACGCTTATAAATGGCGCCCGAGGGACAGACGGCAGCACAGGCCGGATTGAGGCAGTGCTCGCACAGCCGCGGCAAGTACATCATGAAGGTATTTTCGAACTGGCCGTAGATTTCCTTCTCGATGCCCTCGAAGTTCACATCCTTGGAGCGCTTCTCGAATTCGCCGCCAAGGATTTCCTCCCAGTTCGGACCCCATTCGATCTTCTCGATGCGCTCGCCTGAAATCAGCGACCGCGGCCGCGCCGTTGGAAAGGCCTTCGATTCCTTCGCCGTATGCAGATGGTCGTAGTCGAAGGTAAAGGGTTCATAGTAGTCGTCGATCTCCGGCAGGTCCGGATTGGCGAAGATATTGGCAAGGATGCGCCATTTTGCGCCGATCTTCGGCTCGATCTTGCCGTTTCGCTTACGCCGCCAGCCGCCGTTCCATTTCTCCTGGTTTTCCCATTCACGGGGATAGCCGACGCCGGGCTTGGTCTCGACATTGTTGAACCAGGCATATTCGACGCCCTCACGGCTGGTCCATACGTTCTTGCAGGTAACCGAACAGGTATGGCAGCCAATGCATTTATCGAGATTGAGAACCATCGCAATCTGGGCACGGATCTTCATTCTGCAGCCTCCTTCTGAGCATTGGTTGCAAGCGGCTCTTCCAACCAGTCGACCTTGGACATCTTGCGCACGACGACGAACTCATCGCGGTTGGAGCCGACGGTGCCGTAATAGTTGAAACCGTAGGCAAGCTGGGCATAACCGCCTATCATATGGGTCGGCTTCAGGACGGTGCGGGTCACCGAATTATGGATGCCGCCGCGGTTGCCGGTCAGTTCCGAGCCGGGGGTGTTAATGATCTTCTCCTGGGCGTGATACATCAGCACCATGCCCTGTTTGATGCGCTGCGAAACGACGGCACGGGCCGTCAGCGCGCCATTGGCGTTGAAGACCTCGATCCAGTCGTTATCGACGATGCCTGCCGACTTCGCATCCGTCTCCGAAATCCAGACAACCGGCCCACCCCGGTTCAGGGTTAGCATCAGGAGATTGTCGGTATAGGTGGAATGGATGCCCCACTTCTGGTGCGGCGTCAGGAAATTGAGAACGATTTCCTTGTTGCCGTTCGGATGGCGATCCTTGACCACGCCGATGGTCTTTAAATCGACCGGCGGCTTCCAGGTGACGAGACCTTCCCCGAAAGCCCGCATCCAAAGATGATCCTGATAGAGCTGCTGGCGACCTGTCAGCGTACGCCAGGGGATCAGCTCATGGACATTCGTATAGCCGGCATTGTAACAGACCTTCTCGCTCTCGATGCCCGACCAGGTGGGCGACGAGATGATCTTGCGCGGCTGCGCCTGGATATCGCGATAGCGGATCTTCTCGTCTTCCTTGGGAAGTGCAAGGTGCGCGTGGTCGCGGCCGGTCGCCTTCGACAGGGCTTCCCAGGCCTTCACCGCCACTTCGCCATTGGTCTCCGGCGCAAGCATCAGAATGACCTCTGCCGCATCGATGTCGGTCTCGATTTTCGCAAGGCCCTTTGCCGCACCGTCCCGATGCACACCGTTCAGCGCTGCAAGCGCTGCCACTTCGTGCTCGGTCTTCCAGTTGATGCCCTTGCCGCCATTGCCGATGGAAGTCATCAGCGGTCCGAGTGCGGTAAAGCGGGCATGGATGTTCGGATAATCACGCTCGACGACTGCGACCGATGGCATGCTGCGGCCGGGAATCGGCTCGATCTCACCACGTTTCCAATCCTTGACATCGAAGGGCTGCGCCATTTCTCCGGCGGTGTCGTGCTGAATTGGCGTCAGCACGACGTCCTGCTCGACACCAAGCACTTCCGGAGCGACCCGCGAAAAGGCCTCGGCGATACCCTTGTAGATGTCCCAATCGGAACGTGCTTCCCAGGCCGGATCGACCGCCGCAGACAGCGGATGGATGAAAGGATGCATATCCGAGGTATTGAGGTCGTTCTTCTCGTACCAGGTGGCAGTCGGCAAGATGATGTCGGAGTAGACGCATGTGGTCGACATGCGGAAATCCAGCGTCACCAAAAGGTCGAGCTTGCCGCGCGGCGCCTCGTCGTGCCAGACGACTTCCTTGTTGCGGATTGCCCCTTCCGGTCCGAGATCCTTGCCCATGACGCCGTTTTCGGTGCCGAGCAGATGCTTCAGGAAATATTCGTGCCCCTTGCCGGAGGAGCCGAGCAGGTTCGAACGCCAGACGAACATGTTGCGCGGCCAATTGGCCGGATCATCCGGGTCTTCGCATGAAAGCTCGAGTTCGCCAGATTTCAGCGCCTTCGCGACATAATCCTTCGGCTCCAGGCCGGCCGCCTTCGCTTTTTCCGCAATCGAGAGTGGATTGACCTTCAACTGCGGGGCCGACGGCAGCCAGCCCATGCGCTCGGCGCGGACGTTGTAGTCGATGAAACTGCTTTCCCAATCGCCTTCCGGCGCCGTCGGCGACAGGATCTCGGCCGCCGTCAGCGTCTCGTAGCGCCACTGATCGGTGTGCGCATAGAAGAACGACGTCGAGTTTTGGTGGCGCGGCGGACGAGACCAGTCGAGCCCGAAGGCAAGCGGTGTCCAGCCGGTCTGCGGTCGCAGTTTCTCCTGCCCGACATAATGGGACCAGCCGCCGCCGGACTGACCAATCGCTCCGCAGAAGACGAGGAGGTTGATCACGCCGCGGTAGTTCATGTCCATGTTGTACCAATGGTTCATGCCGGCGCCGATGATGATCATCGAGCGGCCATTGGTCTTCTCGGCGTTGGTGGCGAATTCACGGGCGACGGTGATGATCGCGTCACGCTTGACGCCGGTGATGTGCTCGGCCCAGGCGGGCGTAAACGGCACATTCTCGTCGTAGTCGCGGGCAACATTCGCACCGCCGAAGCCGCGATCGAGACCGTAGTTCGCCATCATCAGATCATAGACGGTCGCGACCTTGATGGGAGCGCCATCGGTGCCTGATATCGTCCGAACTGGAACATTGCGGGTGAGGATTTCGCCGTGCTCGGTCGCCACGAAATGCTCCGTGGCACGGCCGCCGAAGTAGGGAAAATCGACCGCCTCGATCGCAACGCCCTCGCCCGCAAGCGAGAGCTTGAGAGACGTGCTACGGCCGTGGCCGTCCTTTTCTTCGAGGTTCCACTTGGCCGATTCTCCCCAGCGATAGCCAACGGAGCCGAGAGGAGCGACGAGTTCGCCCGTCTTCTCGTCGATCGCGACCGTCTTCCATTCCGGATTGTTGGTTTCGCCAAGCGCGCCTTCCAGTTCGGAAGCCCTGAGTAGGCGCTCGGGAACCAGCCGGCCCTCGCGCTCCACGAGCCGCACGAGGAACGGCATATCGGTGTAACGGCGGGTATAATCCTCGAAATAGGGAACTGACCGCTCGAGGTAATATTCGCGCAGGATTACATGGCCCATGGCGAGCGCCAACGCCGCATCCGTTCCCTGCTTCGGGTTCAACCAGATATCGGCGAATTTCGTCGCCTCGGCATAGTCGGGACTGACGACGGCACTCTTGGTGCCCTTGTAGCGGACTTCGGTGTAGAAGTGCGCATCCGGCGTACGCGTCTGCGGCACGTTCGAGCCCCAGACGATGATGAAGCCGGCATTGTACCAATCAGCGCTCTCCGGCACATCGGTCTGCTCGCCCCAGGTTTGCGGGCTTGCCGGCGGCAGGTCGCAATACCAATCGTAGAAGGACATGCATACGCCGCCGATGAGCGAGAGATAACGCGCGCCTGCCGCATAGGAGACCATCGACATCGCCGGGATCGGCGAGAAACCGATGACGCGGTCCGGGCCATGCGCCTTGATCGTGTAGGCATTGGCCGCGGCAACGATTTCCGTCACCTCTTCCCAATTCGCCCGCACGAAGCCGCCGTGGCCGCGGATGGAGATGTATGACTTGCGCTTTTCGGCATCTTCGACGATCGACGCCCAGGCTGCGACCGGCGACATGGTTTTCCGTGCCTGGCGCCAGAGCTTCAGAAGCCGCCCGCGGATCATCGGGTATTTCACCCGCGCGCCGGAATAGAGGTACCAGCTATAAGAGGCACCACGGGCGCAGCCCCGTGGTTCGTGGTTCGGCAGGTCCGGCCGTGTGCGTGGATAATCCGTCTGCTGCGTCTCCCAGGTGACGATACCGCCCTTCACATAGATCTTCCACGAGCACGAACCCGTACAGTTCACGCCATGGGTCGAGCGGACGATCTTGTCGTGCTGCCAGCGCTTGCGGTAACCGTCCTCCCAGGAGCGATCCTCGCTGGTGACGATGCCGTGGCCGTTGGAAAACTGGCCGACATTCTTTCGAAAAAAAGTGAGCCGATCGAGGAAATGAGACATAAGGTTCTCCTGGTTTTATTCGGCCGCCGCAGCCTTGCCGGTGGTATTTCGCTTGTTGCGCTCGACGTCGTAGAGAAGGCTGCCCTTGCGGGTATAGGCGGCCCATGTGAGGACGAGGCAGGTCACGTAGAAGATGAGGAAGGCCCAGAGTGCCGCCTGCGGCCCGCCGGTGAAGGTGATCGACAGCCCGTAGCCCATCGGAATGAAGAAGGCGCCAAAGGCAGCGATGGCCGAGGTAAAGCCGGTGATCGCAGCGGATTCCTTTTCCGCCTCCAGACGGCGGGCTTCGGGCGTCGCGTCCGGCATCAGCCGGATCATTTCCTTGCCCATGATCGCCGGGATCATCTGGAAGGTCGAAGCATTGCCGACGCCGGTTGCGAAGAAGAGCACGAGGAAGGAGATGAAGAAGCCCCAGAAGGCGCCCGGCTGATCCTTGGTCGCGATGAACCAGAGGACGCCGCAGGCACCCGCCATCATCAGCACGAAGACCCAGAGGGTGACCCGCGCGCCGCCGAAGCGGTCGGCAAGCCAGCCGGTTCCCGAGCGGGAAAGCGCTCCGACCAAAGGACCAAGGAAGGCAAACTGCAGCGCGTTGACATCAGGAAACAGCGTCTTGGCAAGCAGCGGAAAGCCCGCCGAATAGCCGATGAACGAGCCGAAGGTTCCGGTATAGAGCCAGCACATGATCCAATTGTGTCGACGCTGGAAGATGACCGCCTGCTCCGCAAAGGAAGCCTTTGCCGAGGCGATGTCGTTCATCCCGAACCAGGAGGCGAAAGCCGAGATCGCGGTGAAGGGCACAAAGAAGAAGCCGGCATTCTGCAGCCAGAGCGGTGTGCTGCCAGCTACTGCTTTCGTCATCACCGGATCGCCGCCGAGCCAGCCGAAGATGCCGGCGGTGATGACCAACGGAACGACGAACTGGACGACGCTCACGCCGAGATTGCCGAGACCAGCATTAAGGGCCAGCGCATTGCCCTTTTCCGATTTCGGGAAGAAGAATGAGATATTGGACATCGACGAGGCGAAATTACCGCCGCCGAAGCCGCAAAGCAGGGCAAGAAGAAGAAAGACGATATAGGGCGTATTCGGGTTCTGCACCGCAAAGCCGATACCGACTGCAGGAATGATCAACGACCAGGTCGTGAGCGTCGTCCACAGCCGCCCGCCGAAAATCGGCACCATGAAGGAATAGAAAATCCGGAAGGTCGCACCGGAAATGCCGGGAAGTGCAGCCAGCCAGAAAAGCTGATCGGTGGTGAACGTATAGCCGACGAGCGGCAGCTTCGCGACGACCACCGACCAGACCTGCCAGATAGCAAAGGAAAGAAGCAGCGCCGGGATCGAAAGCCAGAGATTGCGCCGCGCGATGCGCCTGCCCTTTTCCGCCCAGAAGGCCGGGTCTTCCGGACGCCAGTCGGTGAGCACCGCATCGCTGCGGCGAGGTTCGGCTTTCGGCGCCGGCATACCCTGCATTTCCGGGAAGGGCGGCAGCGCAGCGAGGGTCTTTTCCGTGGCACCACGCTCCATCTGACGGATGGCCATATGCATCCAGATGAGAGCGACCGAGACCAGCAGGAACAGCGCCATGAAGCAGCTGGTCCAGAGGCCGGTGAAGTCGAGCAGAACACCGAAAAGAATCGGAAGCAGGAAACCACCGAGACCGCCGATCATCCCGACCAACCCGCCGACGGCACCGACATGATCGGGATAGTAGGCCGGAATGTGCTTGTAGATGGCAGCCTTGCCCAGCGCCATGAAAAAGCCGAGGACAAAGAGGACGATGGTAAAGCCTACCAGGCCCATCTCAAGGTGGAAGGTGGCAGGGCCGCTGAGTGTTTTGACCGCGTAGTCGGTCGGCGGATAGGCGAGGATGAAGGTGGCGACGATGGAAACCAGGAACGTCCAGTAGAGCACGCGGCGCGCGCCATAGACATCCGACAAATGGCCGCCATAGGCGCGGAAAAGGCTGGCTGGCACGGAGAAGAAGGCTGCGATCATGCCGGCCGTGCGAATATCGAGCCCGTAAACATTGATCAGATATTGCGGCAGCCATAGTGCAAGGGCGACGAATGCGCCGAAGACAACGAAGTAGTAGAGCGAGAAGCGCCAGACCTGCACATTCTTCAGCGGTTCAAGCTCGAGCCATGCGCTCTTTGGGCTTTGACCGGCGCGCCGCCGTTCGGCATGGATGGGATCGTCTTTCGTCGTGAACCAGAAGAGGATCGCGGTGACGACCAGACCGGCCGCCCATATTTCTGCAACCGCATGCCAGCCCCAGGCCACCAGGACAAGCGGCGCAAGAAACTTGGTGACGGCCGAACCGACATTACCGGCCCCGAAGATTCCAAGCGCCGTGCCCTGTTTGTCGGGCGGATACCATCGCGATACGTAGGCAACTCCGGCGGCAAACGAGCCGCCTGCGATGCCGACCTCGAGAGCCGCTAGAAGCATTTGCGGATATGTATGCGCATAGGTCAGCAAAAAGGTTGCCGCCGCAGCGGCAAGCATGGTGCCGACGAGCACGATGCGCCCGCCATAAAGATCGGTCCAGATTCCGAGTATGACGCGGATCAACGAGCCGGTAAGAATAGGCGTGCCGACCAGAAGGCCGAATTCGGTCTCGCTGAGCCCAAGCTCGTCTCGAATTCGAATGCCAATGATGGCGAAAATGGTCCAGGCTGCAAAACATATCGTAAAGGCAATCGTACTTGCGGTAAGGGCAGTACGCTGCGCCTTGTGATCAATCTCTTCGAGAGCAGGCATGACGATATTCCGTTCGTGACAAGGAACGAGTCCCTCTTTGGCCTCGAAATCGGAATAACTGCGAATGCGGGATGCAACTTTGATTTCTGTCAAACGGAGGAGTCGATGCAAAGTATTTTTAAATAAAATCGACTGCACGGCAGAGGAAACTCGAGTACAACCGCTTTAATTGACTTATTTATACTTATGGATTGATAAATGTCATGTTATGAATATAAACTCGTCAGCTATCTAAAGGAGGTCACATATGCGATCCGATAGTGCCGCGAAGATTCGCAATCTGGACCTCTTTGCAGACATGCAGGACGACGCGTTCGACATGCTTGTCGACGGCAGCTTCCTCCAACGTTTCCCCCAGGGCGTTACGCTCATCCGTGAGAGCGACCCAGCTGACTTTCTCTACGTCGTCGTCGACGGATTGGTGGAAATGTATGCCGGAACCGGTGCGAGAGAGACGACGTTGGACATCGTGGCTCCCGTTGGCGTATTCATCCTTGCGGCCGTGCTCAACGATGAGATCTGCCTTCAATCAGCCCGAACCCTGGAACCGTCCAATATTCTGATGATTCCCGCAGCCAGGATCCATCAGGCCATGCAAATCGATGCTGCTTTTGCTCGGGCGACCGTCATAGAACTCGCCGCTGGTTATCGTCAAACAATTAAAGATTTGAAAGACCAGAAATTGCGCACTAGCGCCGAGCGCTTGGCAAACTGGCTCTTGCGAACCGAAATAGAACAAGGAAGCCAAGGATCGGTCGAAATTCGTGTAGAGAAGCGAATTCTCGCCTCCCGGCTAGGGATGACGCCAGAAAATTTGTCGCGAGCGTTTTCCGCCTTGAAGGCATACGGTGTCGAGGCCAGAGGATCGCGCGTCAGCATTTTGGACCCTGCCGCCTTAACCGGCTTTGCAAAGCCAAACATGCTGATCGATACTCCTGAGAGGAAAACCGCACTGCACGGCAATTAGTTCTTCCGGCGGAATTTAATCTTCGAGAAGCCAAGAGGCTATGCGCCGGGCCGATCCTCATGGCGAGACGCGAGCAGAAGGTGAACAATGCAAGCCGCAAGCTCAGGGTGCGGCGTGCTTCACTTCTGCAAGAGCACGCGCACCAGTTCTGCTTGTCGCTTCACCCCGATTTTGTCGAAGATGTTCGACAGATGCGTTCGTGCCGTTCCGACAGCGATACCGAGCCTGTCCGCCGCGGCCTGACGGCCGTCACCTTTGACGATTTCCAAGGCGAATGCGGCTTCCGCCGGCGTCAAGCCGAAGCGTTGTCGCAGGCTATCGAGCCGAGCCTGCATTTCCGTCTCGGGATCGGTCACGAGCACGATGGCGACAGGGCGGCGGTGCGAAACGCTCCAGGGTAGCGCGATCACGGCCGCCTCCAACGGCACCGGGGCTATGAGCACGCCCAACGGCGAGCTACCGGTCTTCCGTGGCAGCGTCAGGTTGCCGCCGCCCCTTATGCCGGCTGGTGCCACACAGGATGAAATCAGTCTCCGCAACCTCCTGCCGCTATCGGCGTCATACGCCGACAGCATGCCGGCCTCGAGCCGCAACCCATCGCCGGCGTCGAGGAGGACATCGGCAATGCGATTGGTAAACAGAGGCTTTGCCTGCCCGTCGACGAGGAGAAAGCCCTGTTGAATTCTGTTAAAGCCATCGAGCACACTCTCGCTGGCGAAGGACAGATGATAGAGGCGTCGTTGCAACGCCACCGCCCGGACGAGGTGTTGCGCAAGCGCCGCGAACAGACGCTTCTGATCGGCGTCAAATGGCAACCGCCTCAACGATCCGTAGCACGTGAAAATTCCCGTTGCACCAGCGTCGACAAGCAGATTGGTGGTGAGCGGCTCGCTGTCGTAGCCGGCCGGAAGCCACCACTCCTGATAAAAATCAGTGTCCCTAAATTGGTCCCGCGTGATGAAATTGCCGACGGTGAAGACCTTACCCGGTGCCTGACCGATGCCGAGCGGCAGCAGCGGATTGCGTGGCGCCCAATCGAGCAGGTTGCAGATCAGCGCTGGATCCAGCCGCGGCGCGAGCAGGTTCGAGAGCCCGGTCGCTGGATCGTATACGCCAAAGGTCACCTCCGGCCCCCCAACGGCATCACCAATCCGGTTGAGGACGTCCGGCCAGCGCGCAGCGTCGAGAGCTGCATCGTAGATTGCGGTGGCGAGATCCAGCACCCGTTCTTCACCGGAAAGTGCATTACCAGGCATCAATCTGCCTCCGCCTTGTTTCAAGATCCAGATGGCATTCCCGACCGCAAGCACGGGATTCAGCGCATTCCCGTACAAATGTTGCCATAGAACCACGACGGCCGACAATCAGGTCAAGCCTACGACGAACGTCGCATGCGAGTGCCGTGCGGCTTGGAATATAGTCGGAGCAATCGCCCGGCGCTACTCGTCTTCCTGTAGCATGCGCAGCTCGCCCAGGGGCCAACCGTGGAACATCGTCATGGCATTTCAATTCTGGATTCGGCTCAATCAGATTCGCTGCAATTTCCAGCGCAGCAAGACGGGCGATCACGACACCGATGCGATCACGTTCCAGGTATTCAAGAACGGATCGGTCGTAGGCCAGGGTGGCATGGTCGACATAAGCAGTACCGGCACTGTGTTCGAATTCCCCAATTCGGGTGGCGCATTGTTCGGCCCGAACCCGATGGGACCGGCCACGAAGGCAGGTCTCATCAACGACGGCTGGATCGTTGGCCCTCTGGATGTCGTCGCGACGGATACGATCACGGTTTGCTATACCGCGACCAATGTGGGCGACGGCTTCCTTAGTCAGTCAGAGAAAGACGTCGACCAACTCACCGAAAAGTTATTCGACGGTTTCTACTACTGGCTGTTCGGTGAAGCCACGGGTGGGGTAGGACTCATCGTCGGTGCCGCTGATCTTCTGAAAAACATCAGCGACTACACCGATAAGCTTCCCGTACTTCCAGACGAAGCCAAATTCGTTATCAAGCTGGTCACGAGTCCAGTGGAGACCTTACTTGGGGTACCCGACCCGGCTCTGTGCAACGGGACCGTATTCGCAGGTAGCTCGACCTTCACCGGATCACAGCTCGCCGCGCTCGATTTCAGCCGGCCGAACAAGGCGCGACAGGTACCAGTATCCGCGGCGTCGGAATTCGAGGTGGTCACGGACCTGCTGACTGACGCTCCAACACACAACAGTCAGTGCGGTCATGAAGCCGAATCGGTCGTGGCGTTTTCCGTCTTTTGTAATCACACGCCCATCGGCATGCCTGCCCATTGCGGCGGCGACCTGGTGCAAAGCAGTTGGGGCGCGACGGGCAATTTCGAATTGCTGGTACCGTCGGGTGGCGCAGTGCGACACTTCGCGAAGAATAATGACGAACCGAATTCCCCGTGGGTTCAAGTACACACGTTCGGCTATGCCACGTCGCCGTCGCAACTTCACGGACTACCCATGATGGCGGGACACCCCAGCATGATCCAGAGCCAGTATCTCGGCGACGGCTTGCATGGCAATTTTGAAGTCGTGCTGTCGGCGAGGCCGGTGAGCGGAATCGTCGAGCCCCATGTGGATCATTGGTGGATGGACAGCAGCTCGGGGACCTGGCACGGGCCTGAGCCGGTGATCACCGCCGAGGGCGAGACCGTCTTGGCCTTGGGGGGCGATCCGGTCATGCTGCAAAGCAATTGGGGCGTTGCCGGCAATTTTGAACTGCTCGTTCCAAACGGCAGCCGTGTTCGGCACTACGCCCGCGATAACGACAACGGCGCGGCACCTTGGCACTTCCAGCACGAGTTCGGATATGCCGCGCCGGATACGGTAGCCGGCGCAACATTCATACAAAGCCGATATCGCAGCGACGGCTTGCACGGCAACTTCGAGGTCGTCCTGCGCATGTTGGGCGGTGATGGCGCACCGAGCCGCCTCGACCACTGGTGGTTCGATTCAGCCAGGATGGCATGGGTTGGGCCGATCAATATCACCGAAGGCACCAAGCCCGTTATTGGCGCCACCGCGGATCCCGCCCTGTTACAGAGCGACTGGGGGCAAGCTGGCAACTTCGAGCTCCTTGTACCGATGGGCTCGCGAATACATCACTACGCCCGCAACAACGACGCCAACCCGCCGAGCTGGGCTTTCGTACGCGAATTCGGTTATGGCCGCGACCGGTTCATTCGCCACGTAAGCTTCATCGCGATGCGAAACAGCAAGGGCGACGGCATTCACGCCGACTTCGCGGCATTGGTGCGGTCGCAGGTTTTCGGGCAGCCGGAAACACATGATCTATGGCGCTTTAGCAGCCGAACCGGCTCGTGGGCAGGGCCTGAGCACGTGATCGCGGGGGGTGTCTCAGTATAGGGCTCCTTGGGAATTTCTGCGCTATGCTTGCAAAGGCTTCAAAGGTGTTCAGTTTTTCAACGCTTTGACCCTGATTTGCATTTGAGGCTGATCCATTCAGTGGCTGAGAACCCATTGACGACTTTGCGATATCAACATCTAGGTAAGGTCGCGACGAAATGCAAAGTTGGGTGAAATCTCGAAACAAATGAACGTCGGGGGCGCAGACGAATGACAGAGCACGTTTCCAATTAAGCGGGCACCGTCGGAGGCCTGCTTCGTCCCCACCCCGATTTTCCCTGTCATCATGGGCAGAGGATGCCGAGATCAGTCGCCTGAATGTTCGCCCTGTCACTGGAGGTTCGTCCAGTGACAGGGCAGACCGCCGACGGATGGCAGTGGTGTCGACGGTCGGGGGCAATCATCCACTATCCGAATAGATCTGCGTTGAACACGGACCTTAGTCTGAGGACGAGCAACCTTCTTCGCCAACGCAACTTCCGAGGCGTAATACCGGTGGGTATCGGCTCGCGGCCGTGACCGAGAGCTTCTCATGCCGTGTCTAACGCTTTAAATTCGTGCCGATCCTTTTGATCGGAAGGGTAATGACGTCTCAACTCGATATGTTTTCGGAGAATGCGCAGACCGTTCGCAAAACGTCGGCCCTAAGCCCGCGCAATCGACAGGTCGGCTCTGCTCCCGACGAAGCGGAGATGGTGCGGATCCTGGAAGCAACGGGACGCTATCAGATCTTGAGAAAACTCGAGCCACGCCCGATCGTCACTGCCCCAAGGCCTGGCTATCCTCTGCAAGGCGTCATCCTCGATACAGAGACGACCGGGCTTGACACCAAGAAAGACGAGATCATCGAAATCGGCTTGATCGGCTTCACCTTCAATGACGACGGCGAGATCGGGGATGTTACGGGTGTCTACGGTGGGCTGCAGCAACCGAACGCGCCGATCCCCGCCGACGTCACCCGACTGACCGGCATCACCGACGCGATGGTCCTCGGCCAAATGATCGACCTGCCGGCGGTGCGTGCGCTCATCGAGCCCGCCGATCTCATCATTGCCCACAACGCCGGCTTCGATCGGCCGTTCTGCGAGGCCTTTTCCTCGATCTTTTCCCGCAAGGCCTGGGCCTGTTCAAATGCCGAGATCGATTGGAGCGCCCGAGGATACGAGGGCACCAAGCTTGGTTATCTCATCAACCAGAGTGGCTTTTTTCATGTCGGACATCGCGCCGTCGATGACTGCTTTGCGCTGCTGGAAGTGCTGGCGCGCTCTCAAGACGATATCGAACGAACACCCTTTGCCGAGCTTTACCGGGCGAGCAAGCGCTCACGGGTGCGCATCTTCGCCGAGAACTCGCCGTTCGATCTGAAGGATCGGCTGAAAGAGCGAGGCTATCGCTGGTCCGACGGCAGCGACGGCCGGCCGAAATCATGGTGGATCGAGATCGCCGAAGAGGCCATGGAAGACGAGCTTCGGTTTCTACGAGACGAGATCTACCGTTGGAACGAAGCCGATCCGCCTATTCAGCATCTAACGGCGTTCGACAGGTTTCGAACCCGGAGGTAGCTCCTGGTTAGAAGCCGACCATGCCCAGTGGGTCTTCATGCGGGTAAGAAATGAGATTTCCAGTTCTACATCAGCCTAAGGCAAAGCCCCGAACAATCTCGATCTTTGCGGCATGCCTCATACTGTCAGCGCTGGCCAATCATCCAGCGGATGCCCAATCACTTATGATACCGTCGGGCGAATTGCGTCTTGGCATGACAACAGATCAGGTGATCCACCTCCTCCGACGCGAGGCAAAAGCGAGTTGGGATACAGAAGGATTTCCTCACGCCAACATGGTAGACCTCAAAATCGGCGATCGGGCGATCAGTGCGATTCTTACAGCCAAAGGTATCGTCTACTCAATTCACTCGCAAGACACTTTCCCGGGAGATCCGGTTGGAAAGCAAGCGGCAGAAGCCGCATTCCAAAATTATCTCAAAACCTATTCCGCACCCAGCGCGCCGCCGATCTTCCGTACTCCCGAGGTCACAGGACAAGCCTGGACAAGCAAGGAAGGCCATCTAACAAAAGTTGTACTAATGTGCGATGAAACTGTGTTGATCGTCGAGATTGACGATTATCAACGTCAATTAGCAGATGACGGTGAAAGCGACGAAAAACGGCAATATTTCCGTGAATCTGGCCCATACAGCCCGAGTCGCTGCTTTTAATCGGAAATCCTGTTATTGACCGACTATCCAAGCAAAGCGTGTCGAGTTTCACAACATTCTGACCCGCAATTCCATTTGATGTTGATCCAATCAGTCGTCGAGAACCCATTGACGAATTTGCTATATCGCTATCAAAGCAGGGCCACGGCGAAATGAAAAACTGGGTGAGATCGCGACGCAAATGAACACACAGGCGACCGAACGCTGAACTGACCCGCTTCTTTCAGGCAAACTTACGCTGATCGGCCGAAGTTCTAAAACGACTTGAATACCGAGCAGCTACAACAGCCCACCGTGTGGGCAAACAGCGTTTCATGAGGCTGGGCAGCGCGTCGCCTTTCACTCAATCCTTGCAGCGAAGATTTTTTCAAGTTTAAGCGACGGATTTCGTTCGCTCGACCGTTCAACCAGCACAAATCTGATGAGAGCCTCAAATGACATGGTTCATCGAGGTCCGGGCACATCACGGTCCGATGTTGGAGAGCGAGAATGGTTGCATCATTCAAAATGCCAGTGGACGAAAGCCGGAGATGTTCGGCAATTCTTCTTGGCATCCTGCTCGTCGTCACTCTCCCCATCGCGGCACGAGCAGACACCTGCAAGGTTCCGCCGCCAATTTCGGCCATAGACCCTCCTGGATTCTACGATGATCCGGGCGGCTACAGCGAGGCGATAAAGCCGCTTCATGCCTTTATCGACGAGGTGAATAAGGTAGCCGACAGCGGCGATCAGGCTTGTCTGGTCAAGCTTCTTGATAGCTGGGCGCGTGCCGATGCCCTGATGGCACCGATCAAAGGCTATCAGGGATATTATGAACGCTCATGGGCTGGCACCGATTTCGCGCTGGCGCTGCGTCGGTTCTTTCCGCAGACAAAGACGGACGCTCACGCCGTTCCTCCGACCATCTCGAAATGGCTTATCGACATAGCTGTCTCCACGCGGGATGCGAACGCCATCAACCGACTGCACAACAATCTGGTTTACTGGGCGGGCCTCGACCTTGCAGCAACGGGAACACTGATGAACCGACCCGATCTGATCGACGCCGGCATCGCTCGGGCGCGAGAAGGTATCAAGGACATTCAGCCGAATGGTACACTTCAGCGCGAATTGAAACGCGACGACCGGGCCCTTCACTACCATAACTTTGCTCTCATTCCATTGGTCTTTACCGCAGAATTGGCGCAGGCGCGGGGCGTCGATCTCTATTCGGAAAACAATGGGGCGGTGCGATGCTTGGCGAACCTGGTAATCAATGCCGCAATCAATCAAAACAGCTTTTCAGCTTACACCTCTACACCACAACACCTGTTTCCCTGGACTTTTGCCGGCGACCTTGCCTGGATGGAGCCGTATCAGGCGCGCTTCCACGATCCACGATTGGCGGCTCTGCTCGCTCGGCGTCGGCCATTTATTAACCCGCGGCTCGGCGGCAACGTCACGGCGGCTTGGACCAGGCAGCCGACAGTGGGGCATTTATAGTGACGAAATCCCGCATGATTAAAAACGCACGCAAGCATGCTCTTGTGGAGATGGCGCTTGTCGCTGATCACGGCTCGGATCATGGCCGCCAACTAGCGCCGCAAGCTTCATCGCCGGTTAGCTTAATGCTCTTGAAGGAAATGAACTGCCGACACTGTACGGCAATCGAAACTCTGGAAAGAGAGAGAACTCATGGCCGAGTGATCGCAACCGCTTGCTCTTGAGCCCTGTTATCTGATCAAAATGCTTTATTCCGTCTCATCGCAATCATAGTGACTGTCAGCCCGGATCATTTTTTCGCTCGCGCGAGGTTTGGGCCTCATTCCCGCTCATAAACGCTCTTGCAAACCCTCCCTCTCTCGCAATCATTATCGGTGCAAACGCCACGAAATATGAACCAATGCTGATGCCGCAGGTCGCAAACATCAGCTCCCCTTCGCCGCCGTAAAGGCTGAACAGAAGATCACATTCTCATATCGGGATCCGGTCGCCGATGGAGCATTTGTCACAACCAGCCGAGAGTAAACAGCATGGATATGTTTTCAAAACGAATCTGGTCTTTCGGCGGAATAATCCTTGCCGTTACGTTGGGACTCTCAGCGGAGGCCAACGGTGCGAACTGCATCGCTGCTAAGGAGAATTCCGGATACCGGTTTACCGGCGTCATCGGTCATGAGACCGCCGAACTGCCGACGGGAGACACCGAGAGCTACGACACGCTGAAACTTGACCGACCGATCTGCTTCTACGATCCAAACCAGAATGATGGCGCAGAAAAGGAAACTATCGACACGGTGCAGATCATCGGCAAGGGCGCGCCTGTGCAAAAGCGGATTGCCGCAAACCAGGGACGGCATGTCAAGCTGACCTTTGGCGATTTTCTTCCGGCAGGTACCGCTGTTATTCACCTGCCCGTATGGGGCGACATTACGGCGCTAACGATTATTAGAAACTAGGTCGTTGATTCCGGATTTTGATACCGTTTAAGTTCTCCATAGTGTGGAGCTGTCGGGTTTCACAACGCGCTGCCCCATATTTCCATTTGACCTTGATCCATTCGATCCCGGGGGAACCCATTGACGAATTTGTGATATCGATATCGAGGCAGGGTCACGGCGAAATGCAAAAATGGGTGAAATCACGACGCAAATGAGCAACTACAACGAGTTCCGGCCACACAGCGCGATCGGCAACAAGGTGCCAATTTCGCTGATGAACGGCCTATCGGCTCCGCGGCCGGGCTGAGCCTTAAACCCGGAAAATTCCAGGTACTGCTGGCCCAAAACCGAAGAGCATCTCATCAGCTATTTTGAAATCTCGATCGATAGGTGGCAGGCGAAAGCCCGACGACTGCTCGAAATTGATTGCGGAAGTTAGTGGCGGTTCCAAAACCGGCATGACGAGCGATAGCATCGATGGAGAGCGTTGTCTCTTCCAACAAGTCCCGTGTCCGGGCCAACCGTTCGTTCTGCAGCCATTCGCCGGGGCCCATTCCAGTGGCCTCGCGAATATGTCGCTGAATACTGCGGACACTGACGTGCGCTTCGTCGGCCATCCGCTTGATCGGCCACTGTTCGGCAAGTCGATCGCGGATTGTATCAAGCAATACGGACAGTCGCGTTCCTGCCGGCGGTGGAAGCGATCGCTCGATGAACTGTGCCTGCCCTCCGTCGCGGTGAGCGGCAACAACGAGCCGACGAGCAACGCTGTTGGCCGCCTTCGCCCCAAAATCCTTTCGCACGACATGGATACAGAGATCAAGGCCGGCGGCGCTCCCGGCTGAGGTGAGAATATTGCCCTCATCAACATAAAGGGCGCGGGGCTCGACCATTATGTCGGGATAAGCCGACGCGAGTTTTTCGACGTGATGCCAGTGCGTTGTTGCCCTCTTGCCAGATAGCAATCCGCTTTGAGCAAGCACGAACGCACCGCCGCAGATCGACACGATGCGCTTTCCGTCGGCCGCCGCTGCACAAAGTGCTTCGAGAAGCCCCTTTGGTGCATCTGCATTCGGGCCCCTCCAACCGGGGATGACGATCGTATCGGCCGCGCGGAGCAGTTCCAGCCCACCGTCCGGCTCAAGAACGAGTCCACCAGCGCCACGGATAGGTCCAGGGTCCACTGCTGCAGTTACACAACGATACCAGCCAGGCCCCATCTCCGGCCGAGAGAGCCCGAAGACCTCAAAAGCACAACCGAACTCGAACGTGCAAAGTCCGTCATAGGCGACGATTGCGACCAGTGGATTGAAACGCTTTGGCATGATCCTTACGATAATGGCAATTCCGGCCACTGGCAAGGATACAGATGCTTTCAGTACGATATCGAACGGATCGAAGGTCTGACCCGGCTATCAAAAACCGAAGGGAATGGTGAATAGTGATGAGACTGATCGGAATGCTGGACTCACCCTACGTGAGGCGTGTGGCAATTTCGCTGAAAATGCTGGAGCTGCCCTTCTCCCATGAACCATTGTCCGTTTTCAGCACTTTCGATGCCTTCGCCGAGATCAATTCGGTCGTAAAGGCACCGTCACTCGTGACCGATCAAGCAGTCGTGCTGATGGATTCCAGCCTAATCCTCGAACATGCCGAGCGCCTCGCAACGCCGGCCCTCAGCCTTTCGCCGGTCGATGTGCAAACCCACGCCCGCGCCCAGCGGATCATCAGTCTCGCGCTCGCCGCTTGCGAGAAGACGGTGCAGATCGTCTACGAATACAATCTGCGGCCCTCGGAAAAGCAGCATCAACCCTGGCTCGATCGAGTTCATAGCCAGCTCGCAGCCGCCTATCGTATGCTGGAACTAGAGGTGAAGGATGTTGACGCCTGGATTTTCGGCGATCGTCCGCTCCAGGCGGACATCACCAGTGCCGTCGCCTTCCGCTTCACCCGCGAGATGCTGTCGGACGCTGTTGCCGCAGTAACGCACCCGGCGCTCGCTGCTCTTTCCGCCAGGGCCGAGGCGACAGAAGCGTTCAGCGCATTTCCCTTCAACTGACCAGCGAACAACGCCGCTATCGTAGACTTGAGGGATTTTGGCCATGACCTTGCCTATCCAGCTCTATTATTGGCCCACGCCCAACGGGTGGAAGATCAGCATCTTGTTGGAGGAGCTGGGCACTCCTTACGACGTCAGGTTTGTCGATATCGGCAAGGGCGAACAGTTCGAACCGGAGTTTCTGAAGATCTCGCCCAACAACCGCATGCCGGCGATCATAGACCCCGACGGACCTAACGGGAAACCTGTTTCCGTCTTCGAGTCAGGTGCGATACTGCAATATCTCGGGCGTAAGTTCGGCCGGTTTTATCCGAACAACGAGGCCGAACGGATCGAGGTCGAGCAATGGCTGTTCTGGCAAATCGGTGGCTTAGGGCCTATGGCAGGGCAAGCACACCACTTTCGGCAGTACGCGCCCGAACCGAGCCCCTACGCAGTTGACAGATATACGAAGGAGGTCCAACGCCTCTACGGCGTCATGGACCGCCAACTTGCTGACCGTGACTATCTCGGCGGGTCCTATTCTGTCGCGGATATCGCCTGTGTGGGTTGGATCGTACCACACGAAAAGCAAGGACAGGATCTTTCCGACTTCCCGCATCTGAAGCGGTGGTTCAAGGCCGTCATGGACAGGCCAGCGGTTGAGCGTGGGCTGGCGGTCGGCCGTAAAGAACGAGAACGTACAGACTTCATCAGTGACCAGAGGGCACAAGCCCTCCTGTTTGGGCACACCAATGATATCCGCTAAGGCTTTGTCTGTTGATTATCGCTTTGATTTGACCCATCCCGATCTGGGGCCACTCCGCCGCTTTTCATGGTGAGTCTACTCGGTATTACGCTCGTGTCCACGCCTAAGCGTGGGCGCGTGGATGATGTACGTCCCAAACTGCCCACTGCAACGACGCCGCGATCGGCACGCCGAGGACAATAGCCGTCCATATCGCGCTTGCAGTGCTGGCAAAACCAAGCAGCCAAAGGGATGCAATCAACCAGAGGCCAACAAGAAATTACTAAAATACATGGTTCAAGATGGCGCCCAAACGATACTTCCGCCGTTATACCTGAAATTTCAGCCACATTGGCCGGCGGTGTCCGCAGTTCTGGCTTCGGAACGAAATAGCAGGCAAAGCCCGCCGGTTCTCCACCCGTTCGCCGCCACTAACGCGGCCAAATCGTTCCAGCTGTAATTCCACCGTAAAATGGATGACTTCCAATCGCCGGTGGTGACAGACCTCTTCGAAATCCAGGCTTTGAAGAGGCTTTAGGCGAAGATTGTTCGGGCAGCAGGGAAGGAATTATGAAACACCTTGCGATCGGTCGGGATCGTTTCGCCATTCGGTTCCCGATCGCCGCCATTGTTTCGTGCAGGCTTTGTTCGATTTCGATCACGCTGACCATCCGCTAGACAGATTTAACATTGTGAAGATAAGGGGCCGGAGATTACTCTCCGCCCCCTTTATATCGAAGCACCCGCAATACGCGCAATTTAGCGGTTCGGGTCGACGGCCTTCAGCTCTTCTTCAAGGCTGCAGTCTTGCACTGCTCGCGGAATTTCTTGCGGTCCTTGCCATGCAGACCCTTGGCATCTGCATCAGCCGAACATTTCTTGGAAATGGCCTGCTTTTGCGCCTCGGCAGCTGCCGGCTTCGCAGCCGTGGTCGTTGTTGCCGCCGGCTTCGCAGCGTTGGTGGTTGCCGCAGTAGCAGCCGGTTTGACGGTAGTGTCAGTGGTTGTGGCGGTTGAAGACGCCGCGAAAGCCGAGCCGGAGAATGCCAGCATGCCAGCGAGGGCGAGAGCATAAGTGATTTTCATGTGTTGCCTCCGAAAGTTAGGGGGTGTCTTAGGAGACGCATGTATTTCTGCATGCCGCATCTGAACCCGATATGAATGCCAGAATTGACGTGTGGAAACCCCTCGCGTTACGCATCGGGTTGTCGTCTCCCGTGATCGCTGGACATCATCGTGAATAGTCCCGAGATTTGTAGACGCCTTCTTTCGCGCCCGAGACCGCACCAGCAATTGAGCGGTGCGACAGAATTTGACTGTCGCACCGCTTTACTCGATGATTCAGCGGACCGCCTTGAAAGCAGCACGCAGCTCTTCGGCAAACAGCTGGGGCTGCTCCCAGGCCGCGAAATGTCCGCCCTTAGCGACCCGATGGTAGTAGTTGAGCGTCGGGTAAGCCTGCTTGCTCCAGCTTTCGGGGGCCTGGTAGATCTCCTTGGGAAAGACGGAGATGCCGACCGGGATCTTGATGTCCCTGGTCTTTTGGGCATCGGCGCTGAAATTGTTGTTGTTGTTTTCCCAATAGAAGCGCGACGAGGACGCACCGCTGTTCGTCAGCCAGTAAAGCATGATGTCATTGAGCATCTCGTCCCGGGACAGGACGCGCTCGGGGACGCCGTCGCTGTCGCTCCATTGGGCAAACTTTTCGTACATCCAGGCGGCAAGGCCGGCCGGCGAATCCGACAGCGAATAGCCGATCGTCTGCGGTCGCGTCACCATCAGGGCGCCATAGGCGGCGTTTCGCCCAAAGAATGTGCCGAGAGCCTGGAAGGCTTTAAGCTCGTCGGGAGCAAGGCTCGCAGGGGCGGGATCGCCGCTGTTGATTGGCTTGACCAAGTCGCCGGGGATGGTGGCCGGCATATTGAGATGAATGGCGAGCAGGCCCTTTGGCGCTAAGCGCCCCAGCGCGTCGGAAATGACCGAGCCGTGGTCGCCACCCTGGGAGACGTAGTGGTCATAGCCGAGCCGCTTCATCAGGACATCCCAGGCTCGCGCCGTGCGGTCCGGCCCCCAGCCGAGCTCGGTCGGTTTTCCCGAGAAGCCATAGCCCGGGATCGAAGGGATGACGACGTCAAACGCATCTTCGGGACGGCCGCCGTAAGACACGGGATCGGTGAGAGGGCCGATGGCCTTCAGGAACTCGAATGTCGAGCCCGGCCAGCCATGGGTGAGGATAAGGGGCAGCGCGTTGGGATCTTTCGAGCGGACGTGGATGAACTGGATATCAACGCCATCGATCGTGGTGATGAATTCCGGCAGGGCATTTAACTGCGTTTCGGCCTTGCGCCAATCGTAGTTGGTTCCCCAATATCGCACCAGGTCCTGAACCTGCGCCAATTGAATGCCCTGCGACTGATCGCCAACCGTTTCCTTATCGGGCCAGCGTGTCTCGGCGATGCGCCGGCGCAAATCGTCAAGCTGCGACTGTGGAACATGGACTTCGAAGGGACGGATCGTCTCGTCGGCCTTTGGCGTACTCGCCGACGCGACCGTTAGGGCGTCGGCAGCGCTCGCTGACTGAAGATACCCTGCAGGAGCGAGCATAATCGCGCCGATCGTAAGAGCGACGAGAGAACCTGCGTGATGTACGCGTGGAGATATCTTTTCATTTCTAATCATGGAAAACCCCGTTGTTTCTGCCCAGTGCGGCGACAAAACGGAGACTAGAAATCCAACGTATCCGAGATGTTTGAGAATCCGGCGAAGTTGTATCAGAACGTACAGGTCAAAAGCGGGGGACAGGACTATTCTATTGTTGACCAACTCAGATTTGATAAAGACTTCGACGCCACGTTATCCAACCACGGAGAGAGTGCGTATTATTTCCGCTGCCTCAAGCAGCTCAGCCCGTATTCCATCCCCCTAACCGCGTACTGGCAAATATCACGGTGGCTCATTGCGATGCCATCGTAGGGACATTCACTCCATCAACTTGTCGAGTTTCACAACGCTCTGACCCGTAGGTGAAATCACGACGCAAATGAACAGTCTGGGGTTAAGCACATAAGGAGCTGACCGCGCCAATCTGGCCTGGATAGATCCATTTTACGCCAACGCTGTCCGATACGAGAAACAAAGTTCAGCCTGAGCGGGAAAAGACGGACGCAGTTGGTAAAAATCCAGCTTTTGTTAATGGTTTGCGTCAAATCATGCGACGTTGCCGCGACCTTGTCTTCCAAGGATGATGTGGTGTCTGCTGAGCAACCGAAAGCCTATCCGCGCTGCACGAATGATTTGAGGCAGCTTTTCCTCACCATTCCCGAGAGAGCCCGATGACGGCGCCCGCCTCTTTCTTGTCGTTCCGGAAAAGGCCTCATGCACAAACCCATTCCATTTCCGCGCCCGGATCGCAATCGATCAGATCCTTACGCGCCAGATACCAACCCCATAGCTCCTGAACAACTCAAACTTATGCAGTTGCTATCGTGCAAACGTGAGGCCCTGGTTGGCGCGACAAACAACTGGGAAGCGCTTTGGGCGTCGCTGAGGCTTAACGATAGCGACGCAACACTCCATCCAGCCCACGTGGATATTGGAGGGTAATCGTGTCGCTCTTTGCTCGTGTTCTGGTTCTCATCCTATTTCTTCTGCCCACGACCGTAATGGCCGAGAGCGATGATTGGCAGGTTGCAAAGGCCACCAGCCAGGTAAAATATACGATAGACCTCTCAAACTGGATGGATCTACATACCGGCGATGTCGTCCCAAACCGGGCCTGGATATCGACTGGCCCCCGCGGCCGAGTTCAGCTCGCGCGCGGCGTCGAAAGCATCGGGTTCCAACCAAACACGATGGCTTCGATTACAACGAACTCAAGCATGCTTTCATCGCGTAAAACCGAGATCCGTCAACAGATCGGCACACTCGATCTTGAGATCGAAAAACGCAGCCAGCCGCATACGACCGTTCAAACACCATATCTTGCCGCTGTCGTCAAAGGTACGATCTTCCGGGTCAGCGTCGGGAAAACAACCGCGTCCGTTTCAGTTGATCGAGGGCTGGTTCAGGTAACATCCTTCGCGAGCGGTCAGCAAGCAAATGTAGGGCCGCGTCAAAGCGCATCCGTCGATCGCAATATCGGGATGACGGTCTCCGGACAGGTGTCAGCGCCATCGATAGCGTCCGTTGCCCCCTCGGTGGCAGAAGTGCCCGGACTGGGTGCCGCCACGCCGTCCGGACAGTATGCCGCGAGCGGTAGCACGAACAAGTCGTCGCAAGCTGGCGCCGCTGGCGACAGTGGTAATAAGGGCGGTGCCAGCGGCGAGAACAATAGTGGCTCCGGAAGCAGCAGCGGAAAAAGCTCCGGTGAAGCGAGCCACGGCGGTAGCGGGAACAGCAGTGGCAATGGGAATGGCAACGACGGCAACGGCGGCACCAATGGAAAAGGGAACGGCAACGCCGGAGACAATGGCGGCAATGGCAACGCAGGCAACGGCGGCGGCGATGGGAATGGGAATGGGAATGGGAATGGGAATAGCAACGCCGGGAATGGCAATGGCAACAAGAACGGGAACGGGAACGGGAACGGGAACGGGAACGGGAACGGGAACGGGAACATTAAAGGTGGCAAAAAGTGAAGAGCGTCAAGCGCTCCTTATCGCGTCTTCGCCGGGGCAACCCTGGCACCGTCCTGCTGAGAGCATTGCTCGTCCTCACTATCCTCACATTTCCAATCATCGGGCCTCAACTTGCTCCCGTCGTCCAACTGAACGATGAGTTGGTCGCCACGCGGTTCGAATGGGCGCCTCGCAACTCTTCGGGAAAGATCGCGTTCATCGCTATAGACAAGCACACGCTTGACGAGGTTGGTGTCTGGCCGTGGCCAAGAAGCGTTTACGGAAAAATCCTGGATAAATTATACAGCTCTAATGTCGGCGACATCTTTGTCGACATCGATTTTTCAACACCGTCCAGCGCCTCGGAAGACGCTCTTTTCGCTTCGGCTTTAGCAAGGGTCGGTGGCGGCGTCCTATTGCCGATTTTCCGACAACAAAAGGCAGCCTCGTCTTCGCAGACAGAAATTTCGCAGCCAATTCCACAGCTGCTTGCCAATGCATGGCCTGTTTTTGCCAATGTCGCAACGGACGCTGACGGCGTGGTTCGACGGTTTGATTTCGGCAACGATTTCGATGGAAGGCCAACCCCTTCTGCAGCCTCAGCCTTGTCCGGCGGATCTAAGTTATCCGGAAGCCAGTTGATCGATTTTTCAATCATACCGGAAACCATACCGACCTACTCATTCGCGGACGTTCTCACAGGTCAAGTGGGAACAAAGCAACTTGCGGGTCGCTCTGTCGTCGTCGGAGCATCTGCGACTGAACTAAAAGATACTTTCAACGTACCGGTTTATGGCGGGTTGGCCGGTCCGCTCATCCATGTCCTCGCGGCAGAGACGCAACTCCAAAGTCGCATCCTTCGCGAGATCTATCAAACTCCGCTCGATCTCTTATTTGCCAGCGCTTTGATTTTCGGTGTGTTCTGTTTTCGCTCCTTGGGCATGGGCAAGACTACCCTTATTGCCGCCGCCCTTGGATGCGGCTGTGAAGCTGCAGCATTTTTCCTACAGAAGGACCTGGCGATCGTTAGCGGAACAATCGTTCCCTGGACACTTCTGGCACTCGCTTGGGTTCTCGCTTTAAACGAACGGATAGACCTTGGAGAAATGATTGCTGCGATCGCCAAGGTCGACGCTCGAAATTCCCGCCGGTTGATGAGAACCATCATAGCCGACAGCTCTGATGGCATCATCGCATTCGATGCAGACCTGAGAATTTCAGAAATCAGCGATTCGGCAAAATCGATCCTCGAGATCAGCACGGGCGATAGTCTTTTGACGATCAGGGAAGGCACAGTCTCTCAGGCGGTCACGGAGATTGTTGGTCACTATGATCCGCAGCAGATCGGGATCCAATCCAAGATCGTCGAATTCCTAAAGCCTCTCGATGAGAAGCTCGCGGCCTACGAAGCCTTGATAACCCTTTCGCCCCTTGAGGCGATGGGCCGTCCTTCTGCAAAGGCCTTCGGTGGGTGCATCATCATTCGGGATATCACTGCCAGAAAGCTCTATGAAGACAAGTTAAAGCGGATGTCTGAGCAGGACGAACTGACAGGCCTGCTGAACCGGCGAGAGTTTCTTGTGCGGATTGAAGGACGAAGTGGCATCATCGCTCTACTCGATATAGAACGCTTCACAAGCATATGCACCACACTCGGGAGAGAGATTGGCGACGCGCTTCTGAAAGCCGTCGCCTCTCGGTTGGTCAGTGCCTTGCCTGATGCACCTCTTGCCCGCATCGATGGTGATCTGTTTGCTATACTTTTCGCAGAAGAAGAGGGCGAAACAAAAAATCATGCTGAATGGCTCCTGCATCTCTTTGAGGAGCCTGTTGCTTTTAATGGAACATTGACAGCAGTTGGAATTCGCCTCGGTATTGCGCGATGTGGACCGGTGAGTGCTGAAAATTCTTTACGCGCAGCTGAATCCGCGCTGGACATTGCAAAGAAATCATCAGAGCAGTGGAAAGCATTCGATCCGGAAATGGCACTTCAGCAAGCTCGCACCAGGCGTTTAGAAGTGGACATGCGTGCCGCGCTCCGAAATCATCAGTTCTTCCTCGTGTTTCAACCACAGATAGATTTGGCAACCCAACGCTTTGTGGGAGCAGAAGCGCTTTTGCGATGGGGGCATCCCGAACTTGGCCTGATATCCCCCGCAGAATTTGTGCCAATCGCGGAATCGTCCGGGCAGATCTGCGAAATCGGGCGATGGGTGCTTATGCAATCCTGTGCAGAAGCAGCGCGGTGGTCGCACGGCGTCATCTCCGTCAACGTATCTGCAATACAGTTCGAGCGTACTGACCTCGAAGCGGACGTCCTTCACGCGCTGCATCAGAGCGGTTTAGCAGCTTCCAGACTATGCCTTGAGCTCACGGAATCGGCCTTTATTAATGATGGCGGAGGCTCTATCGCTAAGATGGTGGACCTTCGTGCGGCGGGTATCACCTTGGCTCTTGATGACTTTGGAACTGGCTATTCTTCTATGAGCTATCTTGCCGATCTCCCACTCGACAAGCTGAAAATCGACCAATCCTTTGTTCGAAGAATGATTCATGACCCGAGTGTCCACGAGATCGTGAAGGCCATCGTGTCGATGGGACACGGCCTCGGAATGGAAATCGTTGCAGAGGGAATCGAGGGCCAGGCAGAGAAGGAGGCTCTTTGCCGACTTCGATGCGAAACGGGGCAAGGATATCTTTTTAGTAAGCCGCAACGCTCGGATGACATACTGCGGCAATATAGGCTCCTGGCGCCGGCTGTCATCGGTTAGTTTAAGACCCCGCAACCGGGAGCTCATTTAGGTCCACGCAAATAATGGGTGGTTCTTGGAACAGACTTGGAAGGGAAAAACGCCAGGCCGGAACCGTTGCTGGCTGACGGCAAGCGCCTTAGGGACGGGATTGTTTGCCTAAGTGCTTCGTTTACCCGCTCGCGGAGATAGGTGGTGAACCGGTCGATTAACGTCGCTCTCGGCCTCCTCGGACCATACGCGGGAGCCGCCAGTCCACGTTCGATATATTTGCGGACCGTCTTGTGATATATGTCCGTCTGCCTGGCGATCAGCGACAGACCTTGTCGATGCAGATCCAAGATCATCATTGTCTCCTCAGCTTGATCACCCAAATCCCCCTTTCGATCATCGGAAAGAGTATTAGCGATGACGCGCCGCCGGCCTTCCGGGCGCACACGCCCGATGACCGGCGGCACTTCAAACTGGGGAAGATTCAAACTGCACTATTAGAGCATCGCTGCGGTATTATCAGCAACAGTCGCGGTGTTCGTAGGGAGAGATTGCATTCCCTAAATATTAAGGATTTTCAGCTATTTCCTGCGTTAGCTTGTGAGGATGCAGGCCGGGGCATGGAACCCCTGCAAGGTTAGGCCTGGTGCCGCGGCGATTGGGTGAAGGACGCGCATGTTCAGGCTTGAGCTAAAGGCGCCTGTGCTAGACAAACCTTGGGTTTCAATCTCCCGGCTAATGCACTCTTATGGCTGGTTCTCCACCGGCGCACAGGCGGAAGAACGGTGTGTGCGGAGCGCTGACAGCATTGCGGAAAGACCATCGAAGCCAGCAGAGTGACCATCTCGAGGTTCCCTTGTTTTCCCCGGAACAGTGGCTCGACTCCCTGACGCCAGTCGCTGTTTGGCGGCTGCTGATCCTCAGCTTGATCTGTATCGCAAGCTTAGATTGGCTTCTTCAAGTCAGCGGCATCCACCATGTCGGTTCGCTCTATATGCTGCCAGTTTGTATTGCCTGCTGGTGTTTCGGTTTCAAAACAGGAATGGGCATCGCGATCGCGGAAATCATATTATCGGTCGTGACCTTACTCGGACTTTCCGGTCATCTGGATACGAGCGCGATCGTCGAGCTGGTGATGCAACTTGTCAAGTTCGGATGTGCGGCTGCTGTCGTGACGCGCTTCCGGCAGAGTTTCGACCGGGAGCGCCTCCTCGCGCGGCGGGATTGGATGACAGGAATTTTGAACAAGCAGGAGTTCCAACGCCAGGCTGAAGCAATGCTGGCATCGGCAACGGCACGCAATCGGTCTTTGCTACTTGCCTATTTCGATCTCGATGGCTTCAAGGCCGTTAATGATCGGTTCGGACACCAAACAGGAGACCAGCTCCTGCAATGTCTTGCAGAACAGGGGAAGTCATTAATTGGCGTGGAGGATTGTTTCGGACGGATGGGTGGCGACGAGTTCGCGGTCTTGATGGAGCTGTCAAAGACCGAGGGCGCGCTGGAGGTGGCGAAGCAGTTGCATGTCGGGTTCACTGCCGCTTTAGACAACACTGGCCACGGGGTCACATGCAGCATGGGCGCGGTGGTTGCCTTCCCCGGTGACAGCGCTTCACTGCATGAACTGATGCGCCGTGCAGACCAGCTCATGTATGCGGTGAAACGCGACACTAAAGCTGGCTTTAGCTTGGCAGGTCATGCTCCTCCATGTGATTTTGAATCCCTGTTGCCACCAAGACTTCAGAGATGCTCGCATCATTCCTGAAGTGATCGAGGAGTTCATCTCGAACTGGCCTCTTACCCCATAGTTCGAGCGTTGCTGACGCTGCGCGGAGTCGATCTGACCGCCCCGGTGACCTTCGCGACAGGGGTCGGTGACGTGACCGGATCTTTAAATTGTTGGTTCCCACGCAGAACTGAGCCGGCGAGACATACGTCCCGCCAGCTCTCGGCAAAACCTAAAAAGAAAGTCGTTATTTCTTGATGGCTTCGATATCGATGTCGAGCGCGAGGTCTGGGCCGAGGCCGAAATCTGTCAGCTTCTTCAGGCCGAAATCCGGGCCGCTAAACTTGCCGGTGGCGGAGAAACCGGTCTTGACGGTCTTGGCATCCCAGGGAAGCGGAGACTCGGCATTCCATGTCACATCCAAGGTTACCGGCTTAACGGTGCCTGCGAGTGACAGATCACCGGTAACCTTGGCCGTCTTGTCACCGGTCTTTTCGATCTTAGTACTCGTGAAGGTAATATCCGGAAACTCCTCGACATTCAGGAAGTCGGGGCTTTTCAGGTCGGAATTGCGCTGCTCGAAGTTGGTATCGATGCTGTTGGCATCGATCTTTAGCGAGATCGAGCTATTCGCAACATCGCTTTTGTCGAAGGAGATCGTCCCCGCTACGGTTTTGAAGATGCCGTGAGCCTTCGACCAACCAGCATGATTGGTCTTGAAGGAAACCCAGGCATGTGTCGGGTCGACATCGTACGTATCCGCGGCAAAAGCAGATCCGGCAAAGAGTGCGCCGGTTAGAGCAGCGGCTAGAACTGTGAATTTCATGGGTACTCTCCTTTGATTTGTCCAGCGTGTCCTGGAGCTCGGCAGAAAGCTCATCCCTGGAAAAGGACGGCGGCAATGGCGATGGCGATGGCGGCGGGAACCGCAGTTGCAAGACCGGCGGCGACGGGCCGAAGGAACCGTGGAAGGCGATGAAAGGTGACACCGCTGACCAGAATGATAGCGGCAACAGCAAGAGGCAAAACCGCGCATACGATCGCGGCTGGCGCCGCCTTTGGCGCGAAGAGAGCCGTCATGATCAAATGCACCGCGACTACACAGGCAAACGCAAGCCCCTCGAAGCCCCGCAGAGCGAGGGAGTCCTCATCGCCCATAAGATAGCGGATATAGTTCACCAGCAACCAGCCGCCGGTAAGCGCTGCGAGCGCCCCGTTAATTTGCGCCATGCCGACGAAGGCTCCAAAGGCCGCCGAAAGCGCAGAGGCGATGGAGACGCCGAGCAGCGCCGTTGCCAGTGCCGACTGCTCTCCGCGGCGACCGCTAGGTCGCGTCGCGACAGCGGGAGCAATCGCTGCCGTCGCCACCAGGAGGACGGCGAGAACGACGACGGATTTTGTGGGATTGGCAAGCAGCACGTTCTTGCCCAGCAACCACCCCGACAGGGTAAGCGCAATGGCAGCCAGTACCGTACTGACAGCCACCGGCAGTGGTCTGCGCAAAAGTGCTAGGATCGCGAAGATTCCTGCGCCGAAGAACAGAATAATCGGAAGCTTCTGCTTTGCTGCGACGGGAGGGAGCGCTGGCATGCCTTCGAGCATCAGATGGATGACAACAGCAGCCAGCGGAACCAGCAGGGCGATAATCAGCCCGCGTCTGGCTGGAAGTACGACCGAGGCCAATGCGACAAACACGCCAAGAAGAAACGGCACGCCAACAGTCGTCACCAGAAGCTGCTGCATCATGAATGAAATTCCCCCGAGAGCCGGCTCAAGATTGCAGGGCGGAACGCTATAGCTCGCCGATTTAATTAACAAGTGTACTATTTGTGACCCAACAACACGAATCCGTGATCAACCATGAAACGTGGCGTGACAAACTGTTCAACAATAGTGAACGAGAAAACTTCACCTATTGGCGTCGCAATGGCACCGCCAGACGCTATACGGGGTCATTTGCTGCACGGGGCGACATACTACCTTAGCAAGGCCTGGCCCGGCCTGTGACGCAATGAGACCTTCCGAGCGGCCGGAAGCCGGCCAAAAAACAAGCGCCGGGCTAAATCCGCATGTCGGTTAGAATAAAGGCTTGCTCTTCAGGTGCGAAGAAGCCGCGGACCCTGTACCCATTGTCGACAGGGGTTTGCTCCTCGGGTGCCCAAGAGAGGCGGGCGGGCGTCAGGTAGGAGCGCGGCCAAGAGAGAGATCGACCCGGACTACAAGATGCATCGGCCCCGCATGCCGGAGGATCTGGTTTCCCAACTGCCGCTTATTGCCAAGGCGGCCGAGGCTTACCGATTGCGTGGATCAGGCGTTTTGATCAACCGCTCGGTCCAACCGGTGGATGGCTGTCCGAGCAATTGGTAGCTGCAGCAAAGGGTGACGGCGAAATTCCAACATCAAAGGGACGAGAAGGACGTACGCTGTCCAGACCGCACTTGAGCGCCTGATCCCGCCGATTTCAAATCCTCACCCTACCTTACCTAAATGGGACGGAAGAATATGCTTCCCATCCGCCGCGAGTGCGATTTGGTAAACATTGGTAACTGACGAAAGTGGCAAGCCGCAATAAAGATGAGGGAATAGATCATCACCGTCAGACTGTTCCCAGACAAGTGAATCGCCGAGCGATTCCTGGTCTATTTCGACCAGAACTAAATCATTCTGAGATTTAAAGAACTTTTCGAGGGTGCTCGCGACTTGAGTTCCATCCGAAAGATGGATGAATGGATCATTTAGATCGATACCGAAACCTTTAAACTCCTTTTGCGCTTCAGCCTCCTTCCAAGCGCTTTTGGGGATGATTTTGTAAACAAACTTCATAGCAGCCTCATCGATTTACTACGCTTTCTTCGGATAATAGAACGTCAAACAACCGGCAACGACACCGCTGGACCATAGGACCATAGCTTTACCTATCAAGCACGTCAGCTCCGCAGTTGTCTGTTCCGCCGCCTGAGAGAGTTACATGCACACGAAGAGCACTTTCAGCCTGCCGCCCGTCGCTTCGAAGTTTCCCCCAAGAGGCGACGCTCAATCTTTGTTGGCGCTGAGCTGCAGGTAGTTCCATACGATATCGTTGAACTTCTGACACTGAGCAGATGGTTTTCGAATACATACTCTCCGTTTCCCGGCGCCTCCCAATGATCGTCAATTAGAGGTGGCTTCAAACCGAGGCACCAGCAGATCGATCACTTTGTAACAGATACTGGTGACATGACGTGTCAGTAAGCCTGCCTTACGCGTCATGCTGACATTGCATGTCACGGGCATGTGGGAGAGACTTCCGAAAACAACGCCGTTGCCGCAACTCAGCCACGGCAGGAAGTCGAAAGCAGGCGCATGGAAGTCGAGAAGCAAGTTTACGCGTTTTCACCCGAGTTGGTCGAAGGACTCATCGTCAAGCGAAAGAACCGCTTCATCTTTGTCGTCGAGATCGACGACGTCGCCTACGAGTGCCATTGCCCCGTGACGGGAAGTATCGGAAACATCGTGTTCAACGCCATTCCCTGTCCGTTGTCGAAGAGCCAAGGCGCTGGGCGCAAGACTCCATACACCGTCGAAGCGATCTCGCTCGATGCACCCAGCGCCGAAAACAAGACTTGGGTCGGGATCAACCAGAACCTCGTCAACCGTTATGTGGAGAACGCCTTCCGCAGCGGACTGTTTGCAGACGTCGTCGACAGAGGCGACACGATCCTGCGAGAGCAGGTTCTCGGCAACTCCAAGCTCGATTTCAGGATCGGCGGCACCTACATCGAAGTGAAGACGCCGCTCAGCGACATCCAGCTTCCGGCGGGTTCGCACATCGTGAAGAAGAAGGCGCCGGAGCCCACCGGCCCGAACCGCTTCGTCCGCCATATCGGCGAGCTGTCGGACAGCCTTGGCCCAGACAACAAAGCCATTCTGCTGGTATGTTTCATCTACGACAATCCGAGATTTACTCGGCCGGCGTAGACCAAAAGCAGTGGCACAGTGCGCGGAGTCGTAGCGGACTCCGTTGCTCGTGGCGTCGAGATCTGGCAGGTCAATTTCGAGATTTCGCTATCCGGCGTTCGGCTCAGTCGGCGCTTCGAGATCACTGCCGACTTTTCGTGACCGGCGGCCGTCAGGCGTGTTGCATGAGCTAGGCTATCCCAAAGGAAGAATACGTTCGACGCGCCAACATGTGGCGGCCGCGCGCAACGGCAATCACTTCTGCGCCGACCCAACGGAATCGGATTGTTTGATGCTGGACAGGTCGCTCAAGATTGAAGCTCCCAGTCTTGTCATTTCACTCCCGTGGGGGATCGGCTGTCCATGTGCGCCGCCAGGGCAAGCTAGGGTATCGCCCGTCAATTTGTTCAGTTGCCCGAGCTCGCTGATGGCGTGCACGACAAACTGATCGACCCCAGCCATTGCCTGCGTCTGCTGCGTGGTGCGCGCCTCCAGAGTTTTGATTTCCAGATCCTTCTCACCGTCGGCCCTGCCTTGCATGAACGCGATTGCGCTGGAAATGACGAAGCAGATCGTGCCCGTGGCCAATACAAGCTTGATCAGCCGCTCGCGCCGGTCATCCAGCCTCTGGGTGATAATAAACACGGCGAGGACCAGCATTAGACCAGCCAGGCCGAGGGGGCCATACTTCAGGAATCCTGCAAGGGCATCGACGTTTTCCAACATTGGTCCGGCTCCAATCTGTATCAGCTCAAGTATGTCTCGCTGCAGGTTCGAAGCAAGAGCCAATGCGGCCCCCTAATTGCGCCGCAACGGTGGGTGCGCCTACACCGATTGAACGTTGTGAAACGCGGGGTGCAGCCTGGATTAGCAAGAGGAAAACCGCGATTGGCAGTCCATCATTGGAATGGATTGCCAGGCAGGCCGGAAAGGGTCGCGATTCTTCGAGCCCTCGCGGGACTATATTTATCGTTGGATCGCAGCCATCCTTTTTTCCTCACGAAACCTGTGGCGGACCCATTTTCATAGTAGATCGGATTGAATTTGTTTTTCAGGCAGCCAAACCAATTGGGCGGGCGAGGAAAAAGACTTTGGGAATGAAGCATGGTGTCTTGAAACGCATTCGGATCTGGCCCGGTTAATATCCCTGGCTCGCGCGCACCACTGCGTGGATCGACCTCGCCGGCGGAATCGGCGTACTGCTGCCGTCTCTCACGCGCCTCCGGCCCAGAGTTACGGTGCTTGCGGCCGTCGGATGCATCTCGCTCCAGCTATGCGCGATCACCTTCCATTTCTCGCGGGGCGAAGCATTCGTCACGCCGATCAACTTCCTCGTCCTTGCGCTTTGCATCGCCGTTGCCTGGGGTCGATGGAAAAAGGCGCCCATTCAGGCCAGATGACGATATAGATCGCCACCGGTCGCCTCGGTTGCCTGGACAACTCGAGGCGGCTCAAAAGGCCGCTTCGAGTTTCATTTCTCCGAAACCATCACGGTTAAATCCGGATTCATCCGACTTCGCTGACGCTGTCCAGAAACATCGAACTGAAGCCCCGCAGCATCGAGGCAAGACTTCGGGCAGTTTCGTACCGCGAGGATGCGTACCATTCCCGAGCGATGGTCATGGACGGAAACTCGATGGCGATGACCTGATGATCGAGATCAGCGCCGTCCGCGCTCTCGAGCTTTCCGCAGAGAGATGCGAACCTGCCGCCGTAAAACTCGACAGAAGCCGCGGCCTGATCCGAGTAGTGTTTGAGAGCTTCAGGATTCGTGATGTCACGATTCCACATCATGTAGTAGGCGACCATATTTCCCTGCTCGTCCAATCCCGTTGTCGCGTCTCGCCACGCCGACTGGCAGGCGACGCCGCCGGCAAGCCTATCCCGGCCTTTTGACAAGAAATGTCAGCATGAGAGCGTTGTTCGGTCCTAAGTCCGCTACCCCTAGGAGGTCGCTGCCCTCGCCCGCTCCTCGGCGACCTGCGCGCGCCATTGCTTGTAGAGCTCGCGGCGCTGGCCGGGATAGCGATCCGCCAGCAGTTCCGCCTGCTGGATGCGATCGGTGCGGAACGCCCGGAAATCCTGCCGCAGTTCGCACCAGGCGGCTATGACCTGCATCGTTTCCGCAAAGGCGATGCCGATCGGCCAGATGACCCGCTCTGTATCCTCACCTTTGCCATCCCTATAGGAGATGCGCAGCTTCATTTGCTGCTGCATGGCCTTGCGCAGGATCTTGAGGTCGATCGCCTCGTTCCTCTGCGACGGATAGGACACATGGAAATCGGTGTCATTGAGCTTATGGCGCAATTCCGAGGGAAGCACGGCCTCGATCTTGGCAAGCGCATCCTGGGCGGCTGACGAGAGTTCCTCGTCTGTCTGGCGGCTCACCCATTGGACGCCAAGCGCGATCGCCTTGATCTCTTCCTCGGAGAACATCAGCGGCGGCAACATGAATCCTGGCCTGAGCACATAGCCGAAGCCGGGTTCGCCTTCGACCTCCGCACCCATGGACTGCAGAAGGATGATGTCGCGATAGATCGTCCGCAGCGAGACACCCGTCTGCTGTGCCAGATAGGCCCCCGAAACCGCCTGTCGGTGGCGCCGGAGGATCTGAAGAATGTCGAACAATCGCTGGCTTTGGGACATGATACTATCCTTCGACAAATCGTGCTCCAGCCCCTGCGGCAGGACTGGAGCACGACCAGTCCTAATCCATGCGGACGACGACCTTTCCGTTCGCCTTGCGGCCACTCTCCAACGCCGTGATGGCGCGGACTGCATCGCTCAACGGCACGATCTCGCCGATCGGAAGCTTAAGCTTTCCCTTGGCGGCCGCACTGGCAATCCCATCGAGCACGTCGGCACGCGCCGTGCAGACAATCGGTTTGAGCTTCCGGCTGAAGATTGCACGAATGAACTTGCCCGGAGTCGGATTGATATCGAGGAACACGCCGCCCGGCCGCAGGAGCCCGAAGGCGCCGTCGGTGTTCATTGTTCCGGCCGTATCGTAGACGACGTCAAAGCGCTCGCTGATGTTCGACAAGTCGGTGGTGCGGTAATCGAACAGGGGCTTCACACCCTGCTCGCTCATGCGTGCCATCGAGCTCGCACTGCAGCTTCCAGCGACCGTCGCGCCGAACATCAGCGCCAACTGGACGGCCGCCTCGCCGACCGCGCCGGCGCAGCCATTGACGAACACCCGCTTGCCGGCCAGGCGCGACGCCTTGTCGACGAGCCCGTTCCAGGCGGTGGTGCCCGGCGTGCCGAGGCAGGCAGCTTCCTCGAAGGAAAGGGAGTCCGGCTTCCTGGCCAGGAACGTCTCCGGAGCGATGGCCACCTCGCCGAGTGCGCCGCCATCCTGGATCTTGACGGAACCGAAGACCTCATCCCCGCGCTTGAAGCGGGTAACGCCTGGCCCGACCGCCGTGACTACGCCTGAGATATCGCTACCCATGGCGCGTGGGAACTTCTTCCCCGTCATCATCTTCAGATAACCGCTGCGCACCTTCCAATCGATCGGATTAATGGAGGCAAAATTGACCTTCACAGCCACCTCTCCCTTGCCGAGAGGCCGAAGGGTGAACTCCTCGAGCTTCATCTGCTCGGGTCCGCCGTACTGGTAATACTGGATCCGTTTCATAGCAGGCCATTTCTCTTTAGGGTTGACTCGACGACCTCGATCAGTGGCGTGCTCGGTCGCCCAAGAAGGCGTCGCAGATCGGTACTCTCTGTATACCGGTCGCCACGCTGGGTAGCAAAACTGGTGTCGGCAATGACGTCGGCAAACAAGGCCGGCACGCCTCCGGCGGCAAGGGCTTCACTGTACTGATCGACGGGCATGTCCACGTAGAGCAGCGGCTTGCCTGTCAGGGTCTGCATGGCGTTGGCGATGTCCTCCATGGTGAACGCGGCGCCACCGAGTTCGTAGACGACGTCGTTGCCGACCGGACCGGAGAGAACCGCCGCGGCCGCTTCCGCCAGATCGCTGCGGCTCGCACCAGACAACTGTCCGAAGGCGGCGGAGCCAAGCAGCCTGCCGGTCGCCAAGGCATATTCGATGTTGCCGAGATCTCCGGCATAGACTTCGATATAGGGGCCGTTGCGCAGGAGGACGTGACGCACGCCCGTCCCGCGAAGAAGGTCTTCTGTCTGCTTGTGCTCGTCGCCCAGACGCAGGGTGCTGGTATCGCCGTTGATGAAGCCCGCATATGCAATGACGGATACGCCCGCTTCGACGGCGGCATTGATTGCGCGCTCCATCTGGACGAAACGCTGCCCAAACGTCGCCGACGGGACAAGGAGAAGCTTGTCGGCACCTGCGAATGCGGTGACCAGCGTTTCCGGACGATCGTAGTCGGCCTCGCGCACCTGAACGCCCAGAGCCGCCAGATCGGCCGCCTTGGCGGGATCGCGGACAGCGGCGACGACGTCGCTGGCAGCGACGCCGCGGCGCAGCAAAGCCTCAACGACGAGCCGCCCGTAGCGGCCCGTTGCTGCAGTGATGATGATCATGTCGAATACTCCCGACTATCGGCTCAATGAGGCTGAACCGTAGACATGTAGGCCGCATAGGGCGTCGCGTCGTAGATCACTTCCGTGGAGGCGATCTTGCCATCCTTGACCTGGATGAGCTCGGCGACGAGCGAATGGGGAACCGGGTGGGTTTCCACGGCATAGACGAGCACGGCCTGCGTTTCGTCACCGAACGCAGCGCGGATGTCGAGCTTCTTGATCATGCGCGCGAATCCTTCCTGAAAACCGTGGAAGGCGGCCGCACCGGTGGTCTTGCCGATTGGCGAGATGCAGACGACGTCGTCTGCAGCAAGCTTCATGATGGCGTCGACGTCCTTGTTGGACATTGCCTCGCCGTAGGCGCGGGCGATCCTGGCGGCGGTAGCGTTCTGTTCAGCCATGGTCTTATTCCTTTCCTGATGATCTGTGGCTGAAACGGTTATAGACTGACCTAGTGACATAGGATGTCAGTAGGCTGCGTTCATCAGTTGCATTAGATGTTAATATACACCCAGAGTCGATGATGTGCCAGCGCGGGCTTATTTAGAAGCCGCGCCCCTTCGTCGTTCGGCGGCCTGTATCATCTCGATGAACCGCCTCACCTTGGCTGGACGAAAGCGGGCCATCGGAAGCACCGCATGGATACCGCCGGCAGGTAATGCCCACTCTGGAACCAACCGCTGCAGACGCCCGGCCGCGATGTCGTCGACGACCATGTAATCCGGAAAGACCGAAACGCCCATGCCGGCCTTCACACAGGCATAGGCAGACGGCGTCTTGTCCGTCCGTACCGCGGAATGCATCTCGACGATCTCGGATTTGCGCCCTTCCTGAGAAAACACCCAGCGCAGCGGCTGCCGTAAGATGGCGTTCTCGATCCAGGGCAGTGCCGACACATCGGAGGGCTCCATCGCTTTGGGGAAGCTTGCGGCCAGCTTCGGCGTCGCCACCAGGTATTGCTGGAATGTGCCCAGACGACGGGCCTTGTTGCTCATATCGGTCAGCCAGCCGACACGGATCGCGAGATCCAGTTGGCCGCCGGCGAGATCGATGACGCTGTCATCGAAAATGAGGTCCACGCGCATTTGCGGGAAGCGCTCCTTGTAGGCGGCGACGACCGACGCAACGACCGCGGCGCCGTAGTCCAACGGCGCGGTCAGCGTCAGCGTGCCGTTCGGTTCGTTCGCGTGAACGGACATTTCTCCATAGGCGGCTTCCGCTTCCCGCAGGATGATCACGCAGCGGTCGTAGAACACCCGCCCCTCTTCTGTCGCATGCAGCCGCCGTGTCGTCCGCATTAGCAACGAAACGCCGAGTTCCTCCTCCAGGCGCGCCACCTGATGGCTGACTACGGCCTTGGCGACGCCAAGCCGTTCGCCCGCGGCGGTGAACGACCCGGTCTCGACGACGGAGGTGAAGAAAACCAGCCTGTTGAGATTGAGGAGCTCGCTCATGTGATTGTCTAATTAATTCATACAGTCTGTATGATTGACCGATATTTCTTTACGCAGCAAGAGCTGAGATGATCCGGCCTCGCAAACAGAGGACATGATCCATGCAGGAATTGTCGGCCACCTACCTCTTCGACCCCTTGTGCGGCTGGTGCTATGGCGCAAGCCCGATGATCGAGCGTCTGCTGTCGGCGGGCATCGACGTCCGCCTCCTTCCGACGGGTCTGTTTTCCGGATCCGGCGCGCGCGAGATGGATGCGTCCTTCGCGGCCTATGCCTGGTCGAACGATCAGCGCATCGAACGTCTGAGCGGTCAGCCATTCTCCGAGGACTACCGCTCCAAGGTCTTGAACAAGCCGGGCTCGCTGTTCGACTCTGGCGCCGCCACTCTTGCCATCACGGCAGCGGGCCATTCGGATCATCGCAAGCGCTTCGATGCACTACGCCTCATCCAGAACGCCCGATATGCGACAGGGCTGGACATCACTAGCGTGCCTGTCCTCGCCGACGTGCTCTCTTCCGGAGGGCTCGTGGAGGCAGCAGGCTTGTTGATGGAAGGCTCCGACGAATTGCTTGCCGCCAATCGGCAGCTCGTCGCGCAGGGCCAGGATCTGTTCCGCCGACATGGTGCGAATGGCGTTCCAGCCCTGGTGATCGAAAGAAACGGGCGTCAGCGCCTTCTGGACGCGAGCGCTCTCTTCAGCAGCTATGACAACCTCATAGCGCATCTGAAAGCTGCATAATCCTGCAAACCACAAAGGAACCAGCATGTTTACCAGACGCGATGCATTGAAATTTTCCCTGGTCGCCAGCGCCATCTCAATTCTTCCCCTGACCGCCTCCAGGGCAGCAGGCTCGAAGCTCAACTGGCAATTCTTCCAGGCGCCAGAGGCAGGATTCCGCCGCACACCCGTGCTGCTCACCGGCAAGAAAGAGGCAATCCTCATCGACGGCGGCTTCACCCTTTCCGATGGACGCGCCGTCGCGGACGCCATCAAGTCGACCGGCAAGCATCTGAGCACCATCTATGTAAGCTGCAACGATCCCGACTACTATTTCAGCCTTGGTCCGATCGTCGAATCCTTCCCCGATGCCAAGGTCATCGCCAAGCCTGTCACCGTTGCGGCCATCCATGCCAATATCGAAGGCAAGCTTGCCACCTGGGGACCGCAACTGAAGGAGAACGGGCCAAAGAAGCTTGCCGACGTCGTCATTCCGACAGCATCGGATCTGAAGGCACTCGAGCTCGACGGCGAGAAGATCGAAATCGTCGAAGTTCCAGACATGCATGATCGCCGCTACCTTTGGGTACCGTCACTCAAGGCGGTCTTCGGGGGCGTGCTGGTGTCTTCCGGGATTCATGTCTGGGTCGCCGATGAGGCCACCCCTGAAAAGCGACAGGCATGGATCAAGGCGCTCGACGAACTGGCGGCCCGCAAGCCGAAGATCGTCGTCCCAGCCCATCAGACCGAAGGCGCGCTACAGGGTCTCGATGCCGTCAAGTTTACGCGTGACTACCTTGTCGCTTTCCATGAAGAGGAACAGAAAGCCAAGGACAGCGCGGCGCTGATTGCGGCGATGACCAAGCGATATCCCAATCTCGCCGACGTCGGCTCCCTCGAACTCGGAGCCAAGGTCGCAAAGGGTGAGATGAAGTGGGGTTAGACCTGCTCTTTGAGCAGTAAGCATACAATATCCAATTCTCGCGGTGTCGGGCAATTCCGGACACCGCATTTACAAGGCCGCCGACTGTAGATCGTATGGACGAGATCGATCCGCAACGGATCAGGACCACCTTGCCCCACCGGCTGTGACCTTTGGAGATCAGATGACATAGTCATTGACTCATCATACCAGCATGTGTTCCAATCCGCTAAGTGGACAGGATCGAGGAAGACATGACTGCAATTGCTCTCTTCGGCGCCGGCGGCAAAATGGGCTATCGTCTTGCCAAGAACTTCAAAGGCTCGCGCTTCGATGTGCGCCATGTCGAGGTCGGCGCGGCCGGTAAGGCCAGATTGAAAAATGACCTTGCCATCGATTGCGTGCCGACGGATGCGTCGCTCGACGGCGCCGATGTGGTCATCCTTGCCGTACCGGATACCGCCATCGGCAAGGTTGCTGCCGGCATTGTCGACAAGCTCAAGCCCGGCACGATGGTCGTCGCTCTCGACGCTGCTGCTCCTTTTGCCGGTCACTTGCCCAAGCGCGACGATCTTACCTATTTCGTCACCCATCCCTGCCACCCGCCGATCTTCAACGACGAGACCGAGATGCAGGCCAAGAAAGACCATTTCGGTGGCCTCTTTGCCAAGCAGCACATCGTCTCGGCGCTGATGCAGGGACCTGAAAGCGCCTACGAACTCGGAGAAGAGATCGCCAAGGTCATCTGGGCGCCGGTCATGCGTTCGCATCGGGTGACCGTCGATCAGCTGGCCATGTTGGAGCCAGGGCTTTCCGAGACGGTGTGCGCTTCACTGCTCGTCGTCATGCGCCAGGCAATGGACGAGTGCGTGGCACGTGGCGTGCCCAAAGACGCTGCCCGCGATTTCCTGCTCGGCCACATGAACGTTCTCGGCGCCGTCATCTTCGGAGAAGTCGATGGCGTGTTCTCCGATGCCTGCAACAAGGCCATCGAGTTCGGCATCCCCGCTTTGATGCGCGACGACTGGAAGAAGGTGTTCGATCCGCAGGAGATCGCCGCAAGCATCCAGCGCATCACCTGAGGAGATCCTGGGGAGGGCTCTCCTCCCCTTTCTGCCCTGCTGGGAACAGGGCCTGTTTCATAACTGGGAGGAAACCATGAAACTGACACGCAAATTGACTCTTGCCGCCCTTGCCGGTGTTCTGGCATTGGGCACTGCTATGCCTGCCTTCTCGGCAGATCTGATTGCCATCATCACACCAGCTCATGACAACCCGTTCTTCAAGGCCGAAGCGGTCGGTGCCGAAGCCAAAGCGAAAGAGCTGGGTTACGATACGCTTGTCATGTCGCATGACGACGACGCGAACAAGCAGTCCGAAGTGATTGACACGGCGATTGGCCGCGGCGCCAAGGCGATCGTTCTCGACAATGCCGGCGCCGATGCGACGGTTGCCGCCATCAAGAAGGCCAAGGATGCCGGCATCCCCTCCTTCCTGATCGACCGCGAAATCAATGTGACCGGCATCGCCGTCGCACAGATCGTATCCAACAACTACCAGGGCGCACAGCTCGGCGCGCAGGAGTTCGTCAAGCTGATGGGCGAGAAAGGTAATTATGCCGAACTCGTCGGCCGCGAAGCCGACACCAATGCCGGCATCCGTTCGCAGGGCTATCACGACGTCATCAACGACTATCCGGACCTGAAGCTTGTCGCCAAGCAATCGGCGAACTGGAGCCAGACCGAAGCCTACGCCAAGATGGAGACCATCCTGCAGGCGAACCCTGACATCAAGGGCGTGATCTCGGGCAACGACACCATGGCAATGGGCGCGATCGCTGCCCTTCAGGCTGCCGGACGCAAGGACGTCATCGTCGTCGGCTTCGACGGCTCCAACGACGTGCGCGACTCGATCAAGGCCAGGGGCATCAAGGCGACCGTGATGCAGCCGGCCTACGCCCAGGCTCAGATCGCGGTCCAACAGGCCGACGCCTATATCAAGAACAAGACGGTGCCGAAGGACGAGAAGCAATTGATGGATTGCGTCCTCATCAATGCTGACAATGCCGACAAGCTTGAGACCTTCGCGCTGAAGAACTGATGGCGGGCCGAGCACCACGGAGAGCGTGGAAACCTCACGCTCTCCGAACATGTTTCCTATGAGATAGAGGTGCATTGCATGTTGAAGATCAGAGGCGCGGCCGTGGCCGTCATGCTGGTCGCAGCGCTGCCTGGCTGCAAGATCATCAAAACGCCGACACCTGAGGAAAAGGCGGCGGAAGCGGCAAGGACCGCCTTCGATCCTGCGGCCAAGGTCGAGGCAATCTGGCAGCCGCAAGTGATTCCCGATCTTGAGAAGCGCGCGGGCGACTTCAAGACGGTGCAGCAGGCAGTCGCGTCGAACCCGGATGAGGCCGGTGCAAAATACGGAAATCCGCGCAAGCAAAGCGCATCGCCCTGGACCTATGCGGTTAAGCTCAGCGGCAAGATCGTCGCCGCGGATACTAGCTCTCGCGCAAGAACTCTCGACGTCGACGTGGATGGCGACGGCAAGGCGGATGCGAAGGTGCAGATCGGCCCGGCAATTCGGGGCACTGCGTTGCGCGATGCGCTGGACTTCCTCGATTTCAATGAATTCAGAAACCAGATCGAATGGGCACAATTCGGCAAAGCGTTCAACGAGAAGGCAAATACCTCCTTCCTCACAGCCCTGCCGCGCGACGGGCTCATGGGCAAGACGATCACGGTAACCGGCGCATTTCCGCTGCCCTCATCCGGTCAGCTTCCCCTGATCACCCCTTCGGCACTGGCGGTGGGGCGATGACCATGAGCGATCCGACAAAGGACGACATCATCCTTCGCCTGGAAGACGTATCAAAGGTCTATTCGGGCATTGTCGCGGTCAAGCGCGCCAATCTCGAGCTGCGGCGTGGCGCGGTCAATGTGCTGGTTGGTGAGAATGGCGCCGGCAAATCGACGCTGATGAAAATCATCGCGGGCGTCGAGCGACCGACCGTCGGCCGTATATTCCTCGAAGGCGAAGCCGTTCATTTTGACAGTCCGGCCGACGCCCAAGCGCGCGGTATCGGCATGATCTTCCAGGAACTCAATCTCTTCGCCAACATGTCGGTGGCCGAAAATATTTTTGCGACGCGCGAGATTACGCGCGGCATCTTCGGCATCGACCACAAGGCGCAGATTGCCAAGGCCAATGAGTTCCTGAAAAGATTGGACGCGGGCATCAATGCCGAGACCATGATCGAGGACCTGCCGATCGGGCAGCAGCAGCTTGTCGAAATCGCCAAGGCGATCTCGCTCAACGCCCGCATCCTGATCATGGACGAGCCGACATCGGCGCTGTCTGCAGCGGAAGTTGACATCCTCTTCAAGGTGATCGCCGAGCTCAAGGCGCAAGGTGTGGCCATCGTCTATATCTCCCACCGGCTGGAAGAACTCATGCGGATCGGCGATTACATCACCGTGCTGCGCGACGGTCAGATCACCGGCCAGGCGATGGTCCGCAATATCGACACGAAGTGGATCGTCCGGTCGATGATCGGATCGGACGCCAAGGACTTTGCCAAGGACGGCGGGCATGCGATCGGCAAGGAAGCCTTCCGCACCGAAGAAATCAGCCTGCCGCGCTCGACGGGCGGCCTTGCCGTGGACCACATCTCGCTGTCCGTTCGCGCCGGCGAAATCCTCGGCATCTACGGATTGATGGGCGCGGGCCGCAGCGAGTTCTTCGAATGCGTCATGGGCCGGCACATGCATTCGACTGGCAAGATCTTCATTAATGGCGTCGAGGTTCGCGAACGCGACACCACCCGCCGCATCCGGCGCGGCCTGGCGCTGATACCGGAGGACCGGCAGCGCGAGGGGCTGGTGCAGGTGCTGTCGATCGCCGGCAATCTGACGCTGGCAAGCCTCGGACGCTTCACCCGTTTCTTTCACATCGATGCCGCCGCCGAAAAGCAGGCCACGCATCACATGATCCGCGATCTCTCGATCAAGGCGCCCAATCCTGATTTCGAGGTAACATCCATGTCCGGCGGCAACCAGCAGAAGGTCGTCATCGGCAAGGCGCTGATGACCGACCCCAAGGTTCTTCTGATGGACGAGCCGAGCCGGGGTATCGACGTCGGCGCCAAGGCCGATGTCTTTCGCACCATGCGCAGGCTTGCCGGCAAGGGCTTGGCAATCCTGTTTTCGACATCGGACCTAGAAGAGGTCATGGCACTTTCTGACCGCATCGCCGTCTTAAGCAACGGCAAGCTGGTCGCAGTCTTCGAAAGAGACGCAGCAA
Source organism: Rhizobium sp. BR 315 (assembly GCF_050577975.1). Taxonomy (NCBI): domain Bacteria; kingdom Pseudomonadati; phylum Pseudomonadota; class Alphaproteobacteria; order Hyphomicrobiales; family Rhizobiaceae; genus Rhizobium; species Rhizobium sp. BR 315. Next base: position 49,218 of record NZ_JARWKZ010000028.1, read on the forward strand.
CGGAAGAAGCCATCATCGCCGCTTCGGCCAAGGGACACGGACATACAAGGGAACTCGCGTCATGACGGCAGATACCTCCACTTCTTTTGCGGCCAAGCGGTCGAATGGCTCTGCACTCCTGACGCTGATGAAACTCAGAACTTTCATCGCGCTCTTTGCGGTCATCATCTTCTTCGCCATCTTCGCGCCGAATTTCACTTCGACGGCCAACATGATTCTGATGTCGAAGCACGTCGCGCTCAACGCCTTCCTGGCAATGGGCATGACCTTCGTCATCATCACCGACGGCATCGACCTCTCCGTCGGCTCCATCGTCGGCCTGTGCGGCATGGCAGCCGGTGCCCTGATCCTCAACGGCGTCGCATTGCCGATCGGGTACACCGTCTATTTCAACATATACGAGATCATCCTGATCACCCTTGCCATCGGGCTGCTGATCGGCCTTATCAACGGGCTGCTCATCACCAAGCTCAACGTCGCGCCGTTCATCGCGACACTTGGGACGCTCTACGTCGCCCGCGGTCTCGCACTATTGTCTTCAGACGGCCAAACCTTTCCGAACCTGGTCGGCAGGCCGGAATTCGACACCACCGGCTTCGACGTCTTCGGCGCCGGCAGGCTGCTCGGCCTCCCCGTTTCTATCTGGATCCTCATTTTTCTCGCGCTGATCGCGACCTACGTCTCTCGCTCGACGCCGATCGGCCGGCACATCTTTGCTGTCGGCGGCAATGAGCGCGCGGCGCGTATGTCGGGTATCCGCGTCGATGTGGTGAAGATCTTCGTCTATATGTTCTCAGGGTTATGTGCGGCGATTGTCGGCATCATCATTTCGTCGGAACTGATGGCCGCACACCCGGCGACCGGCGAGAGCTTCGAACTCAACGCCATCGCCGCGGCTGTCCTTGGTGGCACCTCGATGTCAGGGGGACGCGGTACGATCGGCGGCACGATCATTGGCGCCTTCGTGATAGGCATTCTGTCCGATGGGCTAGTCATGATGGGCGTTTCATCCTTCTGGCAGATGGTCATCAAAGGGCTGGTCATCATCATTGCCGTGGTCGTCGACCAGGCGCAACGCCGTCTGCAACAGCGCGTAACGCTCATGCAAATGGCAAAGGCGGGATGAAGATGCAAACGGTGCTCTTGACCGGAAATGATCTAGAAATGCGGCTGAAGCTCAAGTGGTATCGACTTGATTGTTTTGCGTAATTTCGGCGATCCCATCGGGCGTTAAGCTCTTTTTCACAACTGTCTATGCGAGGAACACTTAGCTGCGCTTGGCGCGGGACCTGTCACTGCTGAGATCGATGGGACTGTCCTGCCCTCTATTTCATCTGGTACGCAGCTTCGCTAATGTCTCTTTTCGATACATCGCTGTTCCGATTGCGTGTGCCAATACTCAGCTTCAATTTCAACTCGTGATTGATCATCATAATGACCAATATCCTGACGCTTTCATTAACCGGGCCCGGCAGCCATAGCTTCAAACTTGATTCTGGCACGGGGAGCTTGACGATCGGTCCTCTCGACGGCTTGCGGCGACCTGAATTGGTGGTTGCGCCCGATGATGTGATAAACTGGCATATCTTTGATGGAATGCAGACCGGCGCCGGTTCGAATTGGCCGCGCTACATTCAATATGAGGGCAATAACACCACGCTGTTCGACTGGATGCGGGATCGCGAGACTGAGGAGGTCCATTTCGTCCCTCGCGATAATATCGACCTCGACGCTAGTGAAGTCCAACTCGATGGGTTATCGCTCTCGCCGGGAGGACATCGTATCCGGATGACCTTGCCGCGGACGCTCAAACGGCTTTCTATCATGGGTGATCCCAAGCTGGTTGCCTTCGACTTACCGCTCGGCGCCACTTGGCCCGATATTCATCTCTCCGACAATGGTGTTCTCGCCAGTATCGATGGTCTGCCCTCCCTGACCGGGGTTCGGTCGCTTGGTATTCGAAACACCGTTCTTGGTACCCCCTTCGATTGCCGTAGCCTGCTATCGCTACGCAATCTCGATCATCTACGACTCTATGGCGCAGCGGCGCATCTCGAAGCCCTCGCGGCGCTGCCGTTGAAGGGACTGGAGTTGCGCTTCGTGCCTGATCTCGGCGGCCTGCCGGATCTGACGACCTGGCCGGGACTAGGCTATTTCATCGCCTGGAATGTCGATGAAGGTGTCGGCAAGACGCTGCGGAAGGCAGCCGATCAACTGGCCCGACAACTTGGCGAAGATGGCACCTCGCAAGTCAGCAAACTCCGCAGCCGGCAGTGGTTTATCGAAGAGTGCGGGCTACCCTTCGGTGGCTGGAGCAGCAAGAACGAGAAAGCGGCCAGCAAGGCCTACAAGGCTGCCAGCAAGAGGCTGAGGGCCGCAACTATTAAGGATGAAGCCAGAGCCGCCGTCACCGTGTTCGTGGATGTGGTCAATCGCCTGTCTGGCATCGAAACCAGTGAGCGGGACGACGCTGGTGATGCCGTTGCGATGCTGGCTGCCGTCAGGCCAGATCTGATTGGCGTCGAAGAGGCTTTGGCCTGGTTCGATGAGACGCGAGATTTCTGAATCTGGGCTCTGCGTAACATAGCCCCAGTTGACCAGAAGCTGATGAGGTCGAACGGCCCTTCTCAAACGGCATCAAGTGCCTAACGTGGTCGTGTTGAAACGCCACAAAGAAGAAGAAGCGCGCCATGAAGAAGATTACCACAGTCGAGCTCGATTTGGCCAAATCCGTTTTTCAGGTTCACGGCATAGCCGAAGAAGGAGACGTGATCGTACGTCGGGCACTACCTTTACAAATCTCAACGATTACAGAAGGTTGTGGCTAGTCATATCTCCGTCCCGGACCGGGTTTCACGTCTGCCAGTCTCGATTTAAATGCCAGACCTTCGATGAACGGTCGCAATCTCAGGATTAAATGCCAAACGAGAGGGTCGAAGCGGCACACTCCAATTTGAGGCTTCGCACCTAAGTTGTCCCAGTAGCTCGCCCAGACATCCGATCAGAATATTTCAACGCCTGATTGGCGCCATTTGGCCCTGTCTCGCAAGCGATCAATCTCTACGTCTACTCTACGATAATATACGCACAGCGATCGACAAGGCTGGCATGTATATTAAACCGATCGTCGATATCTTCGATGATAGTGTCGCCACTAGAGCATCACGAATTCCTGTCAATTGGACTTCAGTTCACATCTGAGATCAAGCTCTCCGGCTTGGGGATTTTCAACGTCCGGGACAGTACTCTTGTCTCGCGCGAAGATAGCTCATATTGAGTAGCGGACCGGCTGCTTAAGAAACGAGTTACCTATGGCTTTCGCCCCTCGCCTGCGCGCCCTTGTTGCCCTCGGTTTCGGTCTTTTTCCGGCGATCTGCCAAGCGCAATCCTTTGATTGCGGCAAGGCCCAGACTGCTATCGAAAAGGCGATTTGTGCCTCTCCGGCCCTGATTTCTCAGGATGCCGCCCTGGCAGCGTCCTATCGGCAGGCCCTGGTCGATCTTGCTGGTGACCCGGCAAAGCTGAGCGATCTGCGGCAGCAACAGCGCCGCTGGCTGGCAGACCGGAACAAATCCTGTGTCCAACCGGACTCGATCGGCCTGTCGAAGTGCCTGACGACCGCATACCAGACACGACTTACGGCCCTCAAAGCAGCAGCCCCTTCGGCAGGCAGCAATAATTCCGGATCTTCTGACCAGCCGGTCAAACCGGCGGCGTCACCCGCAGTCGAAACGCAGGCGCCCGTGCTGCAGGAGCCGGCGGCACCGCCGGCCGTCGTCGCATCTCAACCCGCGCCCGCCAAAGCCTTGCCCCCGCCCGTGGCGCAGCCGCATCTGGCCCTGGAGCAACTGCCTGCCGATCAGGACGGCAGCACCCTGCTGACCGTCGATACCCCCGGCCATATCACCATCCGCACCCAAAGCAGCACGGGTGCGGCGCTCCAATTGGTGGACATGATCGCAGGCCCGGATGACCGCATGGGTGCGCCCGGCGTCACCGATGGCCGGATCGATGCGCTGCTCGACAAAGGCACCTACAAGATCCGCGTGTTCGGGGCCAAGGGAGCCACCGGTAATGTCAAGCTAACCGCACAGGCTTATCAGGAACTGGAAAGTCCCGACGCTGCTTTGACGACCGCCGCCCTCAATGCCGATCTAAGCGATCTCCAGCAAAGATCCTATTGGATCGACATTCCTGATTCCGGACGCGTCGATATCGAGGCGGTTGGACGCTCGCTTCAGGATCTGCGCTTGTGGCGAAACGGTGCCGATATAGCGGCTCTCTCGCCGAAAATGTCGATCTTCGAGTTGAAACCGGGTCTTCCCATGACCCGGGCCGTACTGACGGGAACGGTCGAGCCCGGCCGCTATCTTGTGACGGCCTATGGCGGCCAGAAACTCGTCTGGACCAACTCTGATACCGCCGAGCCGTTTCGCATCCGCATCGGCACGCAGATGTCGCTCGCGGCGGGGATCGCCGAAGGCGTGATCGGGCCTTTTGGTTCGATCCGTTTCGAGGCTCCCGCGGATCTCGACACTTTCCGTCTCGAACTGCCACAAGCGGCGCCGGCTGTGCTCCGTGCCGGTCGCATTTCCAGCACGGCAACTGCGTTTCAAAGTGCCGCCATCGGCAAGTCCAGCCGCGAACCGGTAGCCATGCTTTCGCTCTCGGCAACCGGCCAATCCGGCATTATCGAAGTGTCGGGGTATGAGGGCCAGCGCTTCCAGGTTCGGGGACTGCGGTTCAGCAACCAGGCGCAATTCGATGGCTCGGTGCCGAATCTCTTCAGTCTCGATGTTGCCGGCGAAGGCGGTGACGAGATCCCAGCCACGACCTTGCTGCTGCGCCAGGATAGCAACGGCAAGGCCGCTATCGTCGCGTCCGACTTGCCGCATTTGAGCCCAGGCCAGGCCTGGCGACGGCGCTTCAACTTGCGCGGACCGACGTCGCTGCTGTTCGAGATGACGCAGGCAGGTCAGATCGCGATCAAAACCTCGGGCGTCGCCCTGCACGCCGATATCAGCCCGGTTCTGGTCGGCAACGCGCCACGCGCCGACGGTCGCAATCCCGATCGTTTCGATTTGGACGCCGGCTATTATCTGCTGCGCCTCATGCCCGATAGCAATGCGGCCGGGATCGTCGACCTCGCCTTCGGCACGCCGGGTGTTGTCCCGCCGGTCCAACCCGCCGCGCCGGCGCGCACGACCATTTCATTTGGTATCCGGGACGCCGGAAAGGCCACGAGCTACGAGATCATCGCCAATGTAGCACCCGGCCTGTTGACGGGGCCTCGTGCCGTGGCACTGCCGGCCGATCTGCAGACACGGCCGCTGGCGCTTTGGCAACCCACCGATGCCTCGGCGCAGCAGCAGCCCGAACAGAGCCAGCCGATGTCCAACGTCCCGGCGCCTGTTCCGCAGGCTCAGGAAACGCCGGCCGATGGTGCCGACGCCCTGTCACGGCCCGCATCGCCAGCGGATTTGCTCATCGACGTGCATGTGCCGCGCGGCGGGACTGTCATCGCTGTTGATATGCGCAATGCTCCGGTCGCCTTCGCTATCAGCAACGAGCGCGTCGACGCAAAGGGTCGAACGCTAACGCTGCGTTTTCCCGCCCCCTCAGCTCCCCGCGTTGTATGCGTGAGCTGGCGACCCGATCCCGCCGCAGCCAGCCAGGGCGCGCCGGCTGTCCCCAGATCCCCGTTGATTGCCGGCCAACGACAATTCATCGATCTCGCCGAGGACGCGCAGAAATCCTATCGTCTAGACGTTGCTGAAGGGGGGCTCTATCGTATCGAAACCCTTGGCCGCCTGCAGACGTCGCTCAGCCTTGGCACGTCATTCCTGCCGAGGCTGGGAGAAGCGTCTGATAATGGCGACGGCCATAATGCCCTGCTGCAAACCTATCTGCGCGCCGGAACCTATCAGGTCGAGGTCTCCGCGCGGAATTCGTCCGGCCACCTCGGCGTCAGTGTTATGCCATCGTCACTTGCGACGGCGGCGACCCTGGTCCCCAATGGCACCAGCCGTGGCGCTTTATCGGGCGGACGCGGCGCCATCGTGCCAATCGAAATAACGGTTGCGGGATCCTATCAGCTTGATCTCTATTCGCTTGGCGGTGATCTTAATGCTCGTCTGGAGGATTCCGAGGGATGGCCGCTGACCGCACCCGGCCCGCTCTCCACGCTGAACCAGGACTTCACCCCCGGACATTACCGCCTCGTCATTCTGCCGCGTGAAGTCGATACGCGCTTTGTCGCTCGGCTAAGGCCGATTATCGACCCGCCGCAACTGCAGGGTCACGGGCCACAGCCGTTAGCCTTCAATCAGGCACAGGCATTTCAGTGGCGCGAGCCTCAAAGCAAAAGCGACGCGCGCACTCCCGATAGCTGGACCTTCGATCTCTTCGCCGATGCTGATGTCAGCATCGACCTGACCGAGGGCATGATCGGCACCCTTTTTCGCAACGACAAGGACCAGATCGCAAGATTTGTCGCCGCTCCCCAATTTACCGGCAAGTTGAAGGCCGGGCATTATCGGATCGATCTCGTCAGCCTCGCTCATGACGATCGATTGGATTATCAGATCACCTTGAATACCAAGGCCCTACAGCCTGGCGAGGCGCGCTTCGTCAACCTTCCGGCCGCGCTTTCCTTCAATGTCGACAATGACAGTGTCGTCAGCCTCAGCACATTCGGCCGTAGCGAAATCAAGGGTATCCTGAAGGACGGGCATGGCACCGTGATCGAACGGCTCGCCGGCCGCAGCGACGATTGGAACATCGCACTATCGAGCCGTCTGCCGGCCGGATCCTATACGCTGGCGCTTGACGCGGCAGCGGCGGCGGGCACGACCAGCAGCCAGCAGGCTGACAGTTCGGACAATCAGGAAACCGATACTGGCGATGGCGACCAGCCGTCTGCCGGTGACGATCAGGCCAATGCCTCGGACCTCGAGGTTCAGTTTGCCTTGCCGCAGGAGCAACCGCAGCCGATGCTTGCAGCCAACGGCACGGCGGATGTCACCGGCGCCTCAGTCTTTACTTTTCCCTTGCCTGCCAACGTGCAAGATCAACTCGCCCTGGTGGCGGCGCAATCCACCAGTGAACTGGTCCTTTCCGTCGAGAAGCGCGGGGCAGACGGAATTTGGAAGTCGCAAGCTATTGCTCGCGGCCGCATGCCCTTTGTCGCCTGGCCTGTCTCGGAGGGAGAAGCACAATGGCGCGCTTCGGTCTGGACCCTCGATGGCGGAACGGCACCCATCAAAATCGCCGCGCGTAGCATTGCTCGTGACATGCGCGAGCCCGGCGACATCGCCTTGGAGCCCGTGACCATCGATGGCCTTGGTCTCTCGCTGAACGTTGCGCTTGTGCATGCACCATCGGCGGGCCTTGTCGAACTCAGCGGCCTCACTGATCTGCTTGCCGGAGCAAGTGCCGATCGCCCGCTCGTGGCGGCAACATCAGGACTTTTTGCTCCGCAGTCGGATCGCCTGTGGCTGGTTGCTCGCCAAGACAGCCATGTGCAAGTGAACCCTGCCGAACCTAATGGCGAGATCGCGCTAACGCTTGCCCCGGGAGATCAAGCAGTTGTTCCAGCGACAGCCCCTCTGCCAGGCAAAGTGCGGTTGTGGCGCGCGGACTCGGCCTTTGGGCAGCCCGGTCTTGCTGCCGGGCACGGCATGGGCGTCAGCCTTAACAGCGCAGCCGCCCTGGCCGATCATCAGAATTTGCATGTCTGGAACGCTGCAGGCAATGACGGTTTGCAGATGCGGCTTAAGCCGATCGATGCCACCGAACTCGAAGCGGTAGCGTTGAATGGCACTTATACGGCGACCATACCCGCCTTCAGCGCGCGGCCGGTGAAGCTGCCGACGGGCGTGAAGCGGCTCACGCTTGACCTTGCGCCTGGGATCGCCGTCGTCTCCGCTCCGTCAGCCCCGCAATTGTTGAATGTCTGGTCCGGCGTTGCGCCTCTCTCACGCAACATTGCAACGTCGGCCGAAGAGATCTGGCTCGTCAACTTGACAGGTGATGCCGGCTCGGTACGTGTCGGCCTGTCGCCGGGACAGGCCATTACATTGGGTGTCGATCAGATCAGGCGCAGGTTCTTCGGCACCGTCGGATCGGAAGAGATCGCGGTCGACGCCCAAAGCGGCGATGTCCTGAAAATCTCAGGCGGCGCAGCGACCTTTGTGGGAGCCGACGGTCGGGTCTCGCGCGGCGATGGGATTTTCGTATCCGGTCCGGGTCAGCTCGTCGTCGACCATGGTGCCGGCTTGGTTGCACTCTGGTTGGAACGCAGCGGCAAGTCGCCGTGGTCCAAGCCCGAGCCAAAATCAGTTGCTCTGCCACAGAGCGTGATGCTTGAGGGTGAGGCCATGGCCTTCCGTCTCGATCCGACCCAACCGATGGTGCTAGATGTCAGCAGCGATGCGCCCGTCATTATCAGCCTGGAGCAAAATGGCCGCCGCGACCTGCAGCTGTTCCCAACGGGTGCTGAATTTCACCGCTATGTTGCTGCCGGCGAGGCGGTTCTAACGCTCTATTCCACCCACGAGGGGCCTTTGTCCGGCACCTTGGCAATGATGGCGACACCAGTCGTCCCGGTGAGCGACGGCATCGGCGCGCCGGTCGTGCTTGCACCGGGCACGACGGCCTTGTTTGGCTTCGAGGTCAAGAATAGCGGTAATATCGGCGCCGGCTTGCGCTCCGATCCGGACCTTGCCATTGGCCGCCTGCTGGATGCGAAAGGCCAGTTGCTCGGCGAGGGTATCAACCAGCTCAAGCAGCTTGAGGCTGGTTATTATCTTCTGGAAGCGCGTGCGCCGGCTGACGCGCCAACTCTGGTCGTCAGGCCCACGGTGGTTGGCTTGTCGCCACCGCCCGCTGGTCCACCGCCTGAAATTATCAATGATTATCTGCAGCGTGCCGGTTTGAAGCCCTCGGGATCGAAGTGAGAGACCAATGAAAAAGATTGTATTTCTCCTTGCCCTGGCTTTGGCGTCTTCAACGCTGATCTCAAGCGGTTACGCACAGCAGGGCGCTCCGTCGCCGACACTCGATGCGTTACAGCGCGCCGATGGCGTCAAGATCGTGCCGGAGAAATTCCTGCGCGCCTATGATCCCGTGACGATTTTCTTTCCCGCGGATACAGGCCCGGCAACTGGCGGTGCAGAGGATTCTCCAGAGCGTTTCGCGACAATGGAGCCAGCTGTCGCCGGTGCATGGCAGTGGCTTGGCCCACGCGCCTTGCAGTTTCGTCCCGCGGACAAGTGGCAACCACTCGCGCGCATCAAGATAAGGATGCTGGGTCATGATAAGGAGGCCGGTGGCGAGACAGGGTTGATACCGCTTTTGCCAGTCCCGGTGTCCACGCTTCCTGCCTCAGGCGGCGATCCCGTCAACGAGCTCGATCAGATCACGTTGACCTTCGCCGAACCGGTTGATGTCGCCGCACTCACCCGCCTTCTGTCGATCGAGCTGCGTCCGGCGCCCGGGATCGGCGACGAAGGCGGTTTGACGTTAGGCGCAAAGGATTTCGATATCCAGCCGCTTGAGCGCAACAGCCGCAGCGACCAGCAATCCTATGTCGTGAAGCTGCACACAAGCGTCCCCGATGGCCGCGTCGTGCTTGTGCGGCTGAAGCTCGCCGATACGCCCGATTTCAGCGATCAGATCTTTGAATTGCGCGCGCGCACCGCCGTGCCCTTCACCATGACCAATTCCGACTGCGGGCGCGGCTTCGACGCGGCCACGACGGATGGCATCATGCGCTGCAGGTCAAACGCGACAGCTAGCGATTCCAGCGGCGCGGTCGATGATAACGGCAACCCCGTCGACAATTCCGATGGCAGGGCTCTAGCCTCTCGATCGGGCCAGGGTCGAGGCCTGATTTTCCGGTTTTCGAGCAATCCAGTGGCCGGAGCGCAGTTGTCGGCTCGTGACGCCTTGCGCATTTCCCCGCCTGTTGACGACCTCACGGCGGAAGCAAGCAGCGGACGTCTCTATGTCCATGGCCGCTTTCTCACGGACAAGGTCTATACGCTCAACGTTGCCACGGGTGCTCTGAAGGATGATCGCGGAAGGCCGCTCGCGAGCGGTTTCAGCCAGAAATTCGCCTTTTCGCCGGAACAGTCCTCGCTCGTCTGGGATGCATCGCAGGGCGTTGTCGAGCGTTTCGGCCCACAGCTCGTGCCGTTGCGTGGCCGCGGCTACGATCGGGCCGATGTGCGTATCCACGCGATTGACCCGCTTTCACGCGATTTCTGGCCCTTCCCGCAATCCGGGCTAGATACAAAGGATGACGAAGCGCCGCCTCTGCCCGGCAAGGAGCCGCAGAAATGGGCGACTGGCGATGACATTTCGGCCGATGCCATTGGAGCACGCGTAAAGGCTCTGGGATCGCCAGCCATTTCCCAGTTCGTGGATCTTCCCATTCACAAGGGCGGCGTCGACACCAAGTTCGGTCTGGACCTCAAGCCTCTCTTCGCCAAAATTGTTGGTGCGGACCAACCCGGGACCTATCTCGTTGGCTTGCGCGCGGTCGATAATCAAACCCGCCATTGGCTGCGTGTGCAGGTCACCGACCTGACCTTGAGTGCGGTGGAAGAACAGGACCGGGTACGCTTTGCCGTCACATCGCTCGGCACCGGCAGTCCGATCGGCGGTGCGCGGATACAACTGGATGGTTTGCGGGACGGGAAATACGTCACGCTCGCGACGGGGACGACGGATGCACAGGGCTTCTTTTCCTGGGAACTCAAGCAACGCGCTGAGGCCAAGATCCGCCGCGTGATCGTGACGAAGGGGCTGGATACTCTCGTGATCGACCCCGATCACGCCCCGGCGCAATATGCCCAGAGCAACTGGACCAAACCGGCGGTTTCCTGGCTGGATTGGACCACCAATCCGGACGAGGATCGCGCAGAGCAGGCGCGCACCCTCTGCCATGTCTTCACCGAGCGGCCGATCTACCGCCCGGAGGAGCCGGTGCATATCAAGGGATATGTCCGCAGCTATCTCGGCGGCCACTTGACGCTACCCAAGCAGGGCGGCCAGATCGTGATTACCGGCCCCGACAAACAGGAATGGCGCGTACCGGTGAAGCTGGACGCAGCTGGCAGCTTCTACCACAAATTCGATGCCGAGACGCCGGCGACCGGCGATTATGAGGTTCACTTCGAGCCGGGCGACGTGGCGAAGGCGGCAGACCAAACGAAACCGGAGCAGAAATCCGGTAATGACGACGAGAATGTCGATGGTCAGACAAACGATAACAATACGGATGACGGCAAGGCAGACGATGCCCCGTCCGATACCACCCAGCCCGCCGATGCCAACGGTAACACCACCGCTAGCGACGATGCCAGCGATACGGCTGATAACACGAGCCAATGCGGCGGTATCTCCTTCAAGAAGGAGGCCTATCGCCTGCCCACATTCGAAGTCGTGCTCAACAACCCGCAGACCGCAGCGCTGGATTCCGCCTTCAACGTCGATCTGATTGCGCGCTATTTTGCCGGTGGCCTGCTGGCGGATCGGCCGATTCGCTGGCGCGCCGTGCAGTATCCCTACAATTGGACGCCCCCCGGCCACGACGGCTTCCTGTTTTCAACGGATTCCCGCTACTCCGGCGGTGACGAGTTCAAGTCTTCGCCCGCGCTCGAACGCGATGGCAGCACGGATGCGGGTGGCGCTTCGCGTATCAGCTTCGACACGACGATCGAACCCACCGCGCAACCGCGCCGCTACATGATCGAGGCGACCGTTACCGGTGACGACGATCTGCAGGTACGCAGCATCACCAATGTCTATGCCGTCCCGCCTTTCGTGCTTGGCTTGAACGTGCCGCGCTATGTGCCGAAACCCGGTGCCATCGAACCGGAGATCCTGGCTGTCGATGGCAATGGCGATCCTGTGGCCGGGCTGGAGATGACGGCGCGCCTGATCCATCGCAACTGGACCTCGACCCTACAGGCGAGCGACTTCAGCCAGGGTTCGGCGAAATACGTCACCCAGGAGATGGACGAGACCGTGCTGGAGCGAAAGATTACCAGCACGAAGAATATTCAGACCCTTGCGCTTAATGCAACCGACGCCGGCGTCTATATCATCCAGCTAGAGGCCACCGACAAGATTGGTCGCCGCCAGCAGGTGAGCGTCGACTTCTTTGTGGGCGGCAACACACCGGTCACCTGGGCACAGGCTCCCGCACGCACCGCAGTCGTAACCACCGATAAAGACAGTTACATCCCCGGCGAAACGGCCAATCTTCTGATCCAATCCCCGTTCCAGACAGCACGCGTTCTGGCCGTCATTGAGGAGCCGGAGGGTAAGTTCCGCTACGATTGGGTCGATATCGCCGATGGCTACGGTCATTATGCGGTGACCGTCCGCAAGGAATATATGCCTGAGATCCCCGTACACTTCCTCATCATGCGAGGGCGGCTGGAAACCAGCACTCCCTCGCCGAACGCACCCTTCGACCAAGGCAAGCCTGTCACAATCGCCGCCACGAAGACTGTCATGGTGAAGCCGGTGAAGAACACCGTCACCATTACTCTGGATTATCCGAAGAAGGCTCGCCCCGGTGACCAGGTGGAGGTCACGCTGCATCTGGCCGATGATCTGGGCCATCCGATCGCGGGCAATGCCACCTTCTGGATGATCGACCAGGCCGTTCTATCGCTCGCACCCGAGCAGCCGCTGGATCCGCTGCCGAATTTCATCGTCAAGCGCAAATCCACGATGGCTCTGCGCGATACCCGCAACATGGCCTTCGGTATCATTCCTCTCGACGAGGTGCCGGGCGGCGATGAACGCGAGGATTGGGGCACGGACAATAATATTTCCGTCCGCAAGAATTTCACGCCGGTCCCGATCTATCTCCCCGACGTGAAGGTCGGCCCGGATGGCATTGCGAAAATCAAGGTGAAGCTGCCGGATTCGCTCACCGTCTTCAAACTGCGCGCCAAGGCCGTCAGCGGCCCGGACCGCTTCGGTTACGGCACCGGTGAAATGCTCATCCGGCAGGAAATCGTGGCCCAGCCCGCCCTGCCCCGTTTCCTACGGTCCGGGGACCAGTTCGAGGTAGGCGTCATTGCCCGCGTGGTCGAGGGTGGCGGTGGCGGCGGTGTTGCCACCATCGCATCCGATGGCCTGACGCTGCAGGGCAGCAAGGATCTCCCCTTCGTGTGGGAACAGAACAAGCCGGCTCACATCGGCGTTCTCGCGGCGGTGCCCGAGCCAAAACCCGGCAACGAGGATGTGCGGCTGCGCTTCGGCGTCGAGCGCCAGACGGACCATGCTCGCGATACCGTGGAAATCACGCTGCCGGTGAAGCCGGACCGCACCCCCACCAGGCACTACGAGATCGTCGAAATCCCGGCGGGCGGTTCGAAAACGCTGTCGGCGCCACAGGAGGATGTTCGCCCCGGATCGTTCCAGCGCGTCATGACCCTGACGTCCGATCCAGCATTGGCAAAGCTGGTTGCCGGGCTCAACGTCTTGGTGGAATCTCCCTATGGTTCCACCGAGCAACGGATATCGCTCGCCTCCTCCGGTGTCGCCTTCAAGAGCTTCGCACCCATCCTGGCGGCGGCGAGGCTGGACAAACGCATAGATGGCGATGTCCACAATACCGTGCTGGCCATCGGCCAGGCGGTCGATGCCGACGGTCTTGTCGGCTTCTGGCCGCATAGCAAGGGCAATGTCTCGCTGACGGCCTGGGCCTATTCCTTCCTGGTGGCGGTAGACAAGGCGGGTGAGCCGACCGACAAGGCTTTGACGGATCGTCTTGCCAGCGTCCTGAAACTGTCGCTCCGTTCGGATTATCCTCATCTCATCACCGGTGACGAGATCCGCGAGCGGGTCGAGGCCCTGACGGCTCTGGCTGAAGGCGGCAAGCTCGACCCGGCTTATACGGCCGAACTGGCCCGTTCGGCGGCCTTGATGCCGAATGTCAGCGTTGCCCGAATGACCGCGGCAGCGGCCGGCGCGCCGGATGCCGACCAGCGTCTGGTTGGTGGCCTGGCCGATGCGATGTGGTCGCGCGTTCGCATTCTCTCTCGCAATGGCGAGCTGGTCTATAATGGTCAGGCGCAGGATGGCGGCAACCCTATCATCCTGCCCTCGGAAGCCCGCAGCCTTGCCGAAATGGCGCGCGCGGCGGCTTTGACCTCGGAAACGGATCCGCGCTATCCCGCTCTGAAAAATGCCTTGCTGCAATTGGGCAAAGGCGACGGCTGGGGCTCGACCAATGCCACTTCGGCTGCGATCCGCGCGATTGCGGCCGCGTGGCAGAGGCCAACGACGCCCTTGTCGTTGAAGGTTGCTCAGAATGGGAATGTCCAACCTCTCACGCTGGACGCAAATACACCCGTGTTGCGGCAGGTCACCCTGGATCCAGGCAGCGTCACCATCAACAATATGGGGACAACATCCGCTCTCGCGCTGGTGGAAACCAGCTATCTCCCCGCCGAAGCCGGCTACAAGGCGCAGGCCCAGAGCCAGGGCTTCGCCCTGACGCGCACGCTCTATCGCGCCGCCGCCGGCGATGCGCCGCTGGAGAAGCTGACGCCCGATGCCAAGGGCACGATTGCGCTGAAGGTAGGCGATGTATTGGAAGAGAGGGTCGAACTGGTCGTGTCTGAAGATCGCACCCATGTGGCTCTTACCATGCCGCTTCCAGCAGGGCTGGATCCGCTCAACCCTAACATCGCCACCGCTCCGGCCGAGGCGACGCCTGCGGTAGCGTCAACCCTGCCCTCGGATTGGGTTTCCTATGGGGATGATCAGGTATTTTCTGCCTCCGACAGGCTGCCGAAGGGCAATTATACCTTTGCCTATCGGATGCGCGCCCTGATCCCCGGTTCCTATACGCAGCCACAAGCCCTAGCGGAGACCATGTATCAAAAGGGCGTGCAGGGAACGAGTGCTGCGGTGCAGATCGTGGTGGCGAAATAAGCCATCGCGCTCAGAACAAATATCAGGCAAGGAGCCGGCCAGCCGGGCAATGACACTATTGGGAAGCCGTCGATCAAAGCTCGTTCTTTTTTCTTCTCTGGTGCTCGTAGCCGGCGCGGTGATCTATGGGTATCTCATCAATCAGCGTGCGCAGCTGATTGCGCCTGCACCGACACCGATACTTTACGACCGTAGCGGTGCTTTCCTTGCGCAGATTGGCCACAGCGATGACGCCACCGGGCGTGTCGATTATGGCTATTGGCCGTTGGAGCAGTTGCCTGACCGCTTCATCAAGGCGACATTGGCCCTCGAAGACAGGCGCTTCTTCGAACATGCAGGCGTTGATCCCTATGCCGTCGGCCGTGCTGCCTGGCAGAATCTCGGCGCGGCAAGACACCGCTCCGGCGCTTCGACCATCGCCATGCAGGTGGCGCGCATGCAGCAGCCGGAATCGCGCAGCTTCGTGCACAAGATACTGGAGGCCGGCACCGGTGTCCTGTTGACTCTGCGCTACGGCCGCGAGGCTGTGCTGGCGCAATATTTGCGGCTGGCGCCCTATGGTAACGGCAGTCACGGCATTGCCCATGCGGCGCGTCTCTATTTCGACAAGCCGGTGGCGGATCTGTCCTGGGCGGAAATCGCCCTGCTGTCGGCGATCCCGCAATCGCCGACGCGGATGAACCCGCTGCGGCCGGAGGGCTTGCGCCGGGCCATTCAGCGTGGCCACCAGATGCTGGATGTCCTGCTGAAGCAGAATGTCATCGATACTGATGAGGCCGAGATCGCTCATCGTCAGCTTGACAACGTACAGATGCCCAATCTGCCCCGCCGCCCGGATGCGCTGCACCTGATATTGCGCTATCACGATCTTATCGAGAGCGGCCAGATATCACCTGCCTCGGCGAGCATGCCGCTCATCCACACGACGATCGATCTCGCTCTCCAGGCCGATGTGACCGCTCTTACGCGACAACATCTCGACCACTGGCGCTCTGCGGGCGCACAGCAGGTCGGCGTCATGGTGGTATCACGCCAGACCGGCGAAGTTCTGGCCCAGGTGGGGTCGAGCAGTTATTACGGCCGCCATGCCGGCGCGTTCGATTACACGCGGACACAACGCTCACCGGGCTCGACCTTGAAACCCTTCATCTATGCGCTGGCATTCGAACGCCGGCTACTGAAGCCGACGGACATGTTGCTGGATCTGCAAGAGGGCGCCTCAGGCATCGGCGATGCCGACCGCGAATTCCTCGGGCCGATGCTGCCGCGCCAGGCACTCGCCAATTCCCGCAATGTACCCGCCACGAACCTGCTGCGCACGATCGGTCTCGAGACGACCTTCCGCTTCTTGCGCGATCTCGGCCTGCATGATCTGGAAACCCCGGCCGATTATTTCGGCCTGTCGATGGCCATCGGTTCGGTGCCAACGCGTCTGGACAGACTGATGCGGGCCTATGGCGCGCTTGCCAATGACGGCCAATTGCAGGATCCGCGCTGGGCGCGTGAGCAGCCGCAGCAGCAATCCGTGCGGATCATGTCCCTCGATACCGCGCGGCTGATTACGTCCTTCCTGTCCGATCCGCAGGCCCGGCTGCCAAGCTTCCATCGCTATGGTTCGCTGGAATATCCCTTCCCCGTCGCCATCAAGACCGGCACCTCGCAGGGCTATCGGGATGCCTGGGCCATGGCCTATTCGGAGAAGGTCATCGTCGGCGTCTGGGTCGGGCGTGGCGATAACGGCACCATGAACCGGATGACCGGCGCCGGCAGTGCCGCCCGCCTCGTGCACGCCATCATCGATCGGGTCCATGGCAACAAGCCTGGAGACATAGCCGATGCGCGTTTTCCAACGCCACCGGACCGCAAGCCAGTCGATGTTTGCGTCGTCAATGGACAGGCGAATGACAGTACCTGCAGCCAGACGCTGGTGGAATGGCTAAAGCCCGATGAGATGCCGGGGGTGGCCGCGGTATCGCCTCGTGCGAACGCCAATTTCAAGTCTTTGCCGATGAGTGCTATTGCGGCGAGGAGCGCGAACTATCCGCTCGCCAGCGCCGATGCTTCCAGTCCGCAGATCCACCTCACCATTTCAACGCCCGCACGCAACAGTCAGATCTGGCGTAATCCCGAACAGCCGGTAAAATTCAACCGGCTGGCTCTGAAGGCTGATGTTGAACCGCACGTGCCGCAAATCGTCTGGTACGTCGACGGTCAGCCGTTTGCGGTCACCGACCCCGATCGGCCCGTCTTCTGGCCCATCCAGAGTGGCGAGCACCGCTTCCAAATCCGCCTGCCCTACCGCGACGAAACCTCGGCAACCGTACCAGTCTATGTGCAATAGGAATGATATTCCAGATAGTTAGAACTATCTGAATGGGTCAATGCAAAATGCAGCAATTGGCTAACTTCTGATGGAAATCAACATTCACGGAGCTATAGTAAAGGTTGACTACGTTTCCGTTTGTCTAAAGCGATTGCATTATGCTAAATTGCAATCAATGCAAGCTAGTTGTTTGGAGCATGCAATGCCATCAGTTACTATCCGCAATGTCCCAGATGAGGTGCACCGCGCTATTCGGATTCGCGCGGCCCAGCATGGCCGCAGCACGGAGGCCGAAATCCGCGACATTCTGGAGAAAGCGGCAAAGCCGGAAGGGCGCGTGAAGCTTGGCTCCATGCTGGCATCTATCGCCCGCGAAGCGGGCGGCTTGACCGATGAAGAGTTCGCCCTCTTCGAGAGCGTGCGCAACAAAATACCGGCCCGTGCTGCGAGCTTCGAATGATCCTGCTCGATACGAATGTGATCTCGGAGCCGCTGCGCCAGATGCCCGAGGCTCGCGTCATCGAATGGATCGATGCACAACCCCTGGAGACGCTCTACCTGTCCGCGATCACCGTGGCCGAGCTGCGCGCGGGCGTCGCGTTGCTGCCTGCAGGAAAGCGCCGGACAAGCCTGCATGAGGCTCTGGAAAAGCACGTCCTGCCAATGTTCGCCCGGCGGGTGCTGCCATTCGACATGGCCTGCACCAGTGCCTATGCCGAATTATTAGCGAAGGCGCGTGCTTCCGGCGTGGCGGTCGAGACAGCCGACGCCTGCATTGCCGCCGTCGCACTCGCCAACGCATTCATCGTGGCCACCCGTGACACCAGCCCTTTCGAGGCGGCCGGGATCAAGATCATCAACCCATGGACGATCGTGCCATGATGGCGAGCGCGGCAAGCCGGGTCGTGCAAACCCGTCGCAATGAAGCATCTTTCAAAACGCAGGCGCCGGGGACTTACAAACACCAGCATTAGCGAGCTAACCGAATGCTGCTGAAAAAACGATTTCTGATATTCATTGCTTTTGCCCTGTTTGGATGTGGCAATGCCTATGCCGGTTCAGATGCCCTGCCGTCGCCGCAGCTGTGTTTCACGATTGCCGATTGCAGTAAGCTGATAAACACAGTGAAGGACCCGACCCAACTCGCACAGGCTCTCGCCGATCGTTGCGGCCTGCAGTTCGAGGTTCCTCTACATATGTCCACTGCGGATTGCGATAAGGCCATCGCGATCAATCCTCGGCTCGTTTCCGCTTATGATATTCGGTCCCGAATCAATAGCCTTGTCGCCACAATGACATTTGATCCTGCCAACAAGCAGCCGGCCGCGAAGCAAGAAGGGGCAGATCTCGACAAGGTCGTCGAGCTCGCGCCCAATCAAGCCCGCTCCTACTTGCTGCGAGGCCGGCATTTCGCTTTGGCGAAGCGCTATGACTTGGCGTTACGGGACTTTGACAAGGCAGCTTCCCTAAATCCCGAAGATCCCCTCGTCTATCTCTTTAGGAGTAGCGCTCACAGAGGCCTTGGCAAGGACGATCTTGTTCTAAAGGATTGCGAGAGGTTTCTCGCCATTGCTCCTCCGCGAGCCGACATCCTGACATTGATGGCCGAGATCCATATCGCACACCATCAGCTTGAACAGGCTTTACCACTTGCTGATCGCGCGGTGGAACTGAGTGTGGCGAATAGTAAAGAAATCAATTTCGATCTCAACAATGCCCTGACGCTGCGCGGTCGCATATATCTCGAGATGGCCGACCAGGAGAGGGCGAAACAGGATTTTGTCGCAGCGGTTGCCGCCGCGCCCAGTGCTGAGGCAGCCAGACAGGCACTCGGAGCACTCCTCAACAAGCATATTCCATCGGATATGGAGTGCACTCTTGCTGCGGTGAACCTGGACCAAGAATCTCAGCTGAAAGCAATTCAGATCTGCACGGATCTCCTCGATGTCGCCGAGAGCATATTGGCGAGAGATGAGCGCGCCAGACTTTATATGGCGACCAAACAGTATGACCTTGCGGCCGCCGATTTCACCAAGCTGATGGAGGTAGATTCGAAAAGGAACGCCAACTATCTGTTCAGAGCCCAAGCCTACCACGGCGCTGGCAAGCAAGACCTCGCCTTAGCGGACATAAACAAGCTTTTGGAGGCGGGGAATAACGCTTTGGATCCGGAGGCATCGCGGCGCATTGATTTAATGCTTCGGGCCGAAATTGAAATGGCTTTGGGCCAACACGCCGAGGCGCAACAGGATGTTTCCGAGGTGTTGGCAAAGGCACCCCAAAATCCCGACGCACTGGCGATTCAAGCTTGGCTGAAGACGCGACAAGGCGATATGGCGGGAGCGAAGGCGGACCTGGACCTCACAATGTCCACAAGGGCATTCATCTTTCGGGGACGGTTCACCAAGGCGCAGGATGCATTGGCGCGAGGATCGCAAGCCGAAGCAGATGCCGCCTTCGCCGACGCATTTCGTGACATCTAGATGCACTAATCTCCGAATAGCGTGCTACGTTTCATTCTTCAAAATGACGATGTCGCAAAGAGGTCCGAGGGTTCGGTCTCAAGTATCATGAGAGGAACAGCCATGACCTATCATGTAGGAACCGGCGTTCCCGGAAAAAGCGCAACGATTGTTTGGCTGAACAGTCATGGCCAGCCACGATTGGAAGGCGATTTCTGATATGAAGGGCCGCTTGCGCGAGGCGAAACTCGCGCAGGCAGTCAAACGCGAAGGAGGCCAAAGCGATGTGCGTTGTCCAATAGCGCCCGCTATGGCAACAATTTTCGGCTCTGCCTACGAGCTCCAATCGCTTGCCATGGGTCTACATAGGGCAGCTCAGGTCGTCAGCATCGCGCTGACCAATCGGGCTGTGCGGGGAGCCAAGGTCAATCCGATGTGCCCATGCCCGAAGGCAAGAATAACGTCGCTCCCCGTTTTCGATGGCCTAATGACCGGAACGGAATTGGGCATTGACGGCCGAAACCCGAGCCAGGAGCGATTTGGTACCCCAAGTTCGGGAAAGACTCTGCTCGCATTGCTCGCCAGCGTTCGCGTCAGTTGCAGGTTCGCCGGAGCAGTCAGTCCGCCCAGTTCAACTAGGCCGGCAACGCGTAGCCTCCCCTGCATCGGACAAAAGTAAAAGCCATTCGCGGTCGGACAAACCGGCCGCTCGATCGGCAGTTCCGGCATATCGTACTCAATATGGTAGCCACGCTCGGTATCGAGCTGTACGGCATCTCCAAGCGATGCAGCCAGTTTACGTGAATGGGCACCGGCGGCGATGACAACCGTGCGAGCAAGCACGTCGTACGCTGAGGCTGCGATACGTAAGCCGCTTCGTTCACGCACGATGGTGGTAACGGATGCCCGAAGGAATTCCGCACCTGCCCGCTCTACAGCCGAAGACAGGAGGCGCATCACCTCCCCTGGATCACTGAGGTTGATGGCCCTGGGAAAGAAAAGGCCACCTTCAAATCCGGTGAGGCGCGGCTCAAGCTGGGCAACCTCGCCGCCTGAAAGAAGCTCCTGTGAGACACCATAATTGCGGCGCAACTCTATATCCGCGTCAGCCGCTCGGAACGCCTTTCGCGTTTCGTAAAGGTAGAGGCAACCTTTTGCCGACAGAAGGTTTGACGCGCCTATCTCCGACGCGAATTCTGTCCAGGCCGAGGCGGCGTCCGAAACCAGTTCGGCAATCCGACCGGCATTTTCGCGATAGCGGTGCGGGAGAGACTCATAAGCAAACCGGGCCAACCAGGGAAACAGTGTCGGCAGCGCCGATGTCCGGACCGCCAAAGGGCTATCCGGCCTGAGAATAAGCGACAGGAAATTTCGAAGCACCGATGGGGTTCCCATCGGTATGATCGCGTAATTCGCCACGGTCCCCGCATTCCCATAGGAGGCGCCGGATCCAGGCTCGTTCGGCTCGATGACGATAACATCGCGCCCATCGGCACGAAGCCGAAGGGCGATCGCCAAGCCGATGACGCCACCGCCCACAACGGCGATATCTGTCGAAATCCTGTTCATCACATCCATATTTTTTGCAGAGGAAAACGGTCACTGGCATATCCGGAAGACAGGAACGGGACGGCTATAGCCGTCGCGCTTACGCCGGTTTTGCATACCTTGCGACATAAGCTGCCGTCCGAGGCTCCCTGGGATTGTCAAGCACACCTGCAGCTGGACCCTGCTCAAGAATCCGACCGCCGTCTATGAAGACGACCCAATCCGATACTTCCCGGGCAAAAGGGAGCTCGTGCGTGACGATGATCATCGTCATCCCGTCGCTGGCAAGTTCGCGCATCACGCGCAGCACTTCGCCAGTCGATTCCGGATCGAGCGCCGAGGTCGGCTCGTCAAACAAGAGCACGGTTGGCGACAGAGCAAGAGCCCGCGCGATCGCAACACGCTGTTGCTCGCCGCCTGACATTTGTTCTGGATAGGCCAGCGCCCGGTGTACAAGGCCAACCCGGGTCAGCAATCGCACGGCTCGCCCTACCGCCTCACGCTCCCCGATGGCAGCGGCGTGCATCTGCGCCAGGACGACATTTTCCACGGCGGTCAGATGTGGGAACAGATTGAAGCGCTGGAACACCATACCAACGCGCTGGCGCAGCTTTGCAAGGTCTTTGCAGGTCACCGCCCCCTTCGAGAAGATCGCTTCGCCGTTTATTTCGATGGCGCCATCGTCGGGCTGCTCAAGCAAGTTCACGCAACGCATGAGGGTTGTCTTACCGCCGCCGCTTTGCCCGATGATGCTGAGAATCCGACCGCGCGGAACGTCCAGGTCTATGCCATCGAGCACCAGCCTACCGTCAAAGGATTTACGAAGCCCCCTGATCTTGATCGCGGAGGCGTCGTCGGAAGAAGTTGCAACGCGGGTTGCATCGACTGCTTCGTGAGCCATTTGTCTAGCCTCCATTTTGAATCAGGGCTCTCGCCAGTCTAAGCCGCCGCCTGCGGCCAAACGACAAGGGTATCCCAGCGTGAATGGTGCGCTCAAGCCAGAGAAGACATAGCGAGACGGGGTAGCAAACGGCAAAATAGATTGCCGCAATCACCAGATAGACTTCAAGCGACCGAAATGTCTCCGAAGCGATCAGTTGTGCCCTCGTCATCAATTCCGCTGCCGAGATGGTCACCAGCAGCGATGTCGATTTCAGTAGATCGACGAACATCGTATTGGTGCCTGGCAGCGCAAGGCGAAGCGCCTGCGGCAGGATCACATGGCCAAAGGTGGTGACGCGGCCGAGACCCAATGCATGCGCCGCCTCGTTCTGGCCCGAGTGGATGCCCGCAATGGCTGCGCGAAATATCTCCGACAGATAGGCCGCGTAGAACAATACTAGGCTCAAGACACCGGCGACGAAAACGCTGAATCTTATCCCGACCGAGGGCAAGCCAAAGTAGGTGACGAAGATAATAGCAAGCAAGGGCACATTCTTGAAGACTTCGGTGTAGATGGTGGCCGGCAGCCGCAGGATGCGCAACCGATTGCGGCGCATCAAGGCAAGCGCCAGTCCCAAGATCGCTGCCCCAACGAAACTGGACGCCGTATAGGCAAGGGTCCGCAAAAGACCCTCGCCAAGATTGCCCGCATAGTCGCTCCAGGGAACTTGAAACAATTGAGCAAGAGATTGCCAAAAGCTCATGTCCGTTCTCCTGCACTCAATCGGTGATGGATGGGGGTGACCACGTCTGCGGGCGATCGACGCCGCGCCGCTGTGCCGCCATATCCGGCGACGGGACCAGGAACTGCTTGGGATCGCCGCCCCATTTCGTCACGAGCGCGGCCAGCGAGCCGTCCTTATACATCGCATCGATCTGATCCGAGATCGCTTGGGTCAGTTTCGGAGCCTGTTTTGGCAGATAGAAGCCAGTCATATAGGGCTGAAAATATTTATAATCGGGATGAGCGGCAACCTGCTCCGCAGTCGGTGGATTGTGATAGGCAACCCGGAACTTCATGTCGGGTCGTTGCTGTTGCTGATAGATAATCAGCAGCGGATCGAGAAATCCGACATCGATCCTTCCCGAGGAAAGATCCGAGAAAACGCTGTCGGCCGCCGGGTAGGTGTGCGCATCGGCCTTCGGGACTTCGGCGATCGACTTGGCCCAGACATATCCCGTCACAGTGCCAAGTGCCTTGCCCTCCAGGCTCTGAACGTCTGGATAGGCAGCGTCACCATGCACGGCCATGGCCGGCGGCGAATAGTAGGGGGGATCGGTGAACAACCCCACCTTCTGACGCGCGTCGGACCATGCAATACCACCGATCGTAATGTCGGCGCGTTGCGACTGCACCGCGGCAAGCATGCCGGGGAAATCTGTCACTGTTGTCTCAATTTTGAGGCCAAGCTTCCTAGCGATCGCCTCGAGAATGTCGCTATCCAGTCCGACCTGCTTGTCATCTTTCAATGCCGTGTAAGGCATATACGGCTCGATGACCACCTGGAGCACACCCGGCTTCAGCGTTTCCAAGACTTCAGCGTGTGCAATCGCGGGTACGGAAATCAGCGCAAGCCCAATGGCCAAGATCGCCGTCGCGGTATCCTTGAGCCGTGAATACAGGAAAATATCGTTGTTATTCATGATCACCCTCCTTATATTTTTGTAATATATTACAGCGTATATTATCTAAGTGCATTGTCAAGCGATTCCGTATAGAGCGCGCGGGATCACCCTCAGGATGGAGACGACGTGGATGGACACTTGGATGTCGGAAGAAATGCTCGACGATCCGGAAGCGTCACTAACATTGGCGGAGCGGACCTATCTGCAACTGCGCGAAGACATCATCACGGTGCAGTTGGCACCTGGGACCATCCTGCGCGAGAATGACGTGATGCGCCGCCTTGATGTCGGGCGTACGCCGGTGCGGGAGGCTTTCCTACGACTGCAGCGCGATGGCTTTGTCGATGTAAACGCGCGCCGAGGCACTTTCGTCAGCAGGATCGACATCAGCGATCTGACGGCAATCTATGAGGCAAGAGCGCGGATCGAATCCTGGGCGACCCGATTGGCGGCGGAACGATTGCGTGAGCCTGAGCGGCACGAAGCCGGCAAACTGATAGAAGCTCTAAGGGCGCTTTCCCTTCCCTCGGAGCTCGACGCACTGCTGGCGCTCGACCGGCGTATTCATCGTTTCGTCTACCGATGCGCCAAGAACCGGTATCTCTTCGATACGCTCGACCACTACCACAATCTTTCGCTCCGGATTCTTCACGTCGCAATGCGGCGGTTTCCGGAACTATCGCCGGAACTTGATAAAGTCGTGCAGGAACAGATACTCATGCTCGAAGCCGTCTGCCGCGGAGATGCCGATACCGCTGAGCGGATCGCCTTGCATCACGTTCTTAGCTTCGAACAGGAAGTTCGCAAAGTTATCTGACTGCTCTTGAAGGGAATCGAACGGCAGCCCGCAATGAGGCGTTGAGTTCTTCACGCTTCAAGGTGTTGATATTGCAAGTGCATTGAAGCGTCCTGGGACGGTGAGCGCGCCCATTTTTGAAAGTGGTTGCGCAGGTTGCCGATTCCGATGAAGCCGCCCCATTGTTCCGAGATGATTGCGCCCCTTGATTCCGGGATGATCTCGCCCCCTGTTTAATGGGGTCTGCAGGCGATAATTGTTGTCAGTTCATTCAGACGAAGTGTCAAGCTTTGCGCGGCAGGTTTCGGCGCAGACTGTCGCCGCTCAAATCAATGCGATGGGCGTTGTGAATGAGACGATCCAGGATGGCATCAGCGTAAGTCGGGTCTCCTATGACGCCGTGCC
>NZ_JARWKZ010000029.1:0-73262 GCF_050577975.1 Rhizobium sp. BR 315
CCATCCGCGAGGAACTTCTGCCTTCTGCTGCATGGCACTCGTCCGATCATTCCGCCGCGATCAACCCGGAAGAACCCGCCACCTTGCGACTACCGCGCTTACAAGGATCGCAATCGCATCGAACGCATGTTCAACCGAATGAAGCAGTTCCGTCGCATTGCCACGCGCTACGACAAAACCAAAACATCATACGCTGCTTTCCTCGCTATCGCCGCCGCTAAGATCTGGTTGCCATACTTTGTCAACATCGCCTAAGTCGTTGTGCCACATCAAATTGTCGGCAGCGCCGTACCCCGACGCTGCCGATTGCTTGTTACCCTCTGCCGACGAGCGGCATTTTCGTTGCCATGACGGTCATGGAGAGAACGTTGGCATCAAGCGGTAGCGTAGCCATGTAAACGACGGCGCGTGCGACATGGTCTGCCGAGATTGTCGGTTCGGCTGCGGTCTCGCCATTCGCCTGTAATACGCCGGCGCTCATCCTCGCCGTCATGTCGGTGGCAGCATTGCCGATATCGATCTGGCCGCAGGCGATGTCGAAGGGACGGCCATCGAGGGCCGTCGATTTCGTCAGTCCGGTGATTGCGTGCTTCGTGGCCGTATAAGGTGCGGAATGCGGACGCGGCGTCGTCGCCGAGATCGAGCCGTTGTTGATGATGCGGCCCCCTTGCGGCACCTGGGCTTTCATCAGGCGGAAGGCCTGCTGCGTGCAAAGGAATGCGCCGGTCAGGTTCGCGCCGACAATAGCATTCCATTGCTCGAAGCTCAGTTCCTCCATCGGCACGGCCGGCAAGCCAACGCCGGCATTGTTGACCAGAAGGTCGAGGCGGCCATAGCGGTCGGCAATAGCATCGAAAAGGCTGCGGACCGATGTGGGTTCGCTGACATCGGCTACTACCGGAAGGAAATCTGCTCCGGTTTCCTCGGAAAGCTCGCGGGCGGCCTTTTCGAGAACGTCGGACCGACGCCCCGAGATGACGACCTTGAAGCCAGCCGAGCCAAGGGCTTTTGCGATGGCGCGGCCGATACCCGTGCCGCCGCCGGTCACGAGCGCGATCGCGTTCTTTGTGTTCGATGAAATCTCCGTCATGCGACTCTCCCGTCCAGTTCGTCCTCGATGTGCGCTTGCACGATCTCATCAAAGCTCCGTTCGGCTTTGAAGCCAAGATCGCAGGCGCGCTCTGCGTCGAACCGGGTCGGCCAGCCGGCGACGATCCGCTCGATCATCGGGTCCGGTTCGCGGCGGATGAGGGCAACGGCCCTGTCACCGCCGACACGGCGCAGCGAATCGATCTCGTCGGAAACGAGCGCTGAAAGTCCGGGCATGGTGAGATTGCGCCGCGGCCCCACTTTCGCGGTGTCGAGGGTCGCGGCATGCACGAAGAAGCCGACGGCGGAACGGGGGCTTGCGAACCAATGCCGCACCGTATCGCTGACTGGCAGAATGGCCTCCTTACCAACAAGCGGTTCGCGCAGGATGTTGGAGAAGAAGCCGGAGGCTGCCTTGTTTGGGGCGCCGGGCCGAACGCAGATGGTCGGCAGTCTGATGCCGATGCCGTCGAAAATGCCGCGTCGCGAATAATCGGCGAGCAGGAGTTCTGCGATTGCCTTCTGGGTGCCATAGCTCGTCAGCGGCGCGGTCAGGAATTCGTCGCCGATGACGTCAGGGAAGGGTGTTCCGAACACGGCAATGGAGGAGGCAAAGATGACACGCGGGGCATAGGCGGATTTCAGGCCCTGCTGTCTGATAGCATCGAAAAGCGCCCGCGTGCCGTCGAGATTGACGGTATAGCCTTTGTCGAAGTCGGCCTCGGCCTCGCCGGAGACGACGGCGGCAAGATGGAAGATCATATCCGGGCGATCTTCGATGAGCTTGGCGGCAATGCCTGATGTCGCAAGGTCCACAGTCAGGGCCTTCGATAGGGATTTCAGCGCCTCCGGTACCGGCGGCTGAAAGGCATCGGCCAGTGTCAGGCGATCGATGGTTCGTCCGAGAACAGCCGGCTCGGCGGCGATGCGGTTGACGAGCTTGCGGCCGATCATACCTGCAGCGCCCAGGATCAATACATGCATATCGGATTTTCCTCCCAATAGGCGGGTGTCAGTCTTCGGGAGAATTCCCGAGCGAATGTTTTCGGCGGCCGTCGGGCATCCGGGATGCCGGCCGCTCTTTCATCTATATGCCCGCAGCCACGTCAGTCCGGCGTCTGTCGTGGTCGCCGGCCGATACTCCGCGCCGATCGGCTTGTTATAGCCAAGCGTTTCCAGAAACTGCAGAATGTGACGGTAGTCGATCTCTCCGTGATCCGGTTCGCGGCGATCCGGAATGGAGGCAATCTGGATATGGCCGATTGCGGCCATATGCGCCTTCAGCCTGTGCGTTAGGTCGCCCTGCATGATCTGGATATGATAGCAGTCGAACATCAGCTTGAGGTTCTCCGCGCCCACTGCGGCAATGATGTCGAGCGCCTGATCCGTCGTCTGCAGGAAATAGCCCGGCGCGTCGCGATGGTTGAGCGGCTCGATCAACACGGTTACGCCGAGCTTGCCGGCGCGTTTGCAGGCATAGCGCAGATTGGCGATGAAGGCGGCTTGAGCCTCATCACCGGCAGCCTTGCCGGCCATGACATGCACGTTTTGCGCGCCAATGGCGGCCGCATAATCGATCGTCTGATCGATGGCGTGGCGTGCTTCGTCATGCCGTCCCGGAATGGCGGCGAGACCATTGTCACCTGCCGCGACATTGCCGCGGGCGGTGTTGAGGCCGAGCATGGGAAGACCGGTTTCGACCAGCGCCTGACGCACGGCTTCGGGCGGGATGTCATAGGGATAGTGGCATTCGACCGCATCGAAGCCGGCAGCCTTCGCGGCGCGGATCGCGTCGGGAAGGGAAAGCTCCTGCCAGAGAAACCCGAGATTGGCGGAAAAGGTGAGCATATTCAGTCCCACTCCACATCATAAGTGCGAACGAGATCGGCGATCTGCGCATCCGTCAGCAGGGAAGGATTGGCCCCGCGCGTCAGCATGGCAAGCTTTGCCGTCTCCTCCAATTCCTCTATCGCGTAAACCGCCGCTTCCAGATCCTTGGCCGAGACGACGGGTCCGTGCGCTGCCAGCATCACGGCGCTGCGCTTGCCGGCAAGGCCGCGGATGGCATCGCCCATTGCCGGATCGCCCGGCATGAAATAGGGCAGAAGCTTCACCTTGCCGAGCTTCATGATCGAATAAGCGGTCAACGGCGGCAACATGTTGTCGGCATCGACGCCGGGCAAAATCGAGAACGCAACCGAATGGCTGGAATGAAGATGGACGACGGCGCCAGTCTTTTTCGGTCGCGTCTCATAGAAGGCCGCATGTAGCGGCATTTCCTTCGTTGGCTTATCGCCACCGATCAGGCGTCCTTCGCTGTCGAACAGCGAGAGGCGTGCGGGATCGAGGCGCCCGAAGGAGCTGCCCGTTGGCGTGACCAGCAGACGCCCATCGCCGAGGCGCGCGGAAATATTGCCGGATGAGCCGGCGGTCAGGCCTCGATCGTAAAGCGATTTGGCCATCATGCATATATGTTCGCGCAGTTCGGCTTCCTCGCTCATGCGACCTCCAATCGGTCGAAAGCATCGGTGAAGAAGGATTCATCGCCGAAGTTGCCCGATTTCAGGGTGAGAGCAATCGTCTCTCCGTCGATGGTTGCGAAGGTCCAGGGAACGCCGGGCGCGATTTCCGGCCCGATCGTCAAATGCGTCACGCCGAGCGCCTGCGTGATGGCGCCCGACGTCTCGCCACCAGCGACGACGAAGCGGCGCGTGCCGTGATCGAAGGCGTCACGGGCAATCTCTGAGAGTGCCTCTTCGACCACCTGGCCTGCCTTGTCTCTGCCCAACCGCTCCTGTGCTCGCCGCACTTCATGGGGCTCGGCTGTGGCATAGATGAGCTTCGGCGCGTCGGGAGATTGCTGACGCAGCCATTCCAAACTGGGCCCCGCACCTTTCTCGGCGAGCGCGATCGGGTCCAGCCGCAAGCTTACGACCTGTCCCGCATAATTGGCGACCTGCCTGCGTGTCATCGCGGAGCAACTGCCCGATAGGACGATCGGGCCGCCGCCAACCTTTGGCAATATCTGTCGCCGCCGCGGAAGCGTTACCAGCCCTTGTTCCAGGTAAAGCCGCGGCAGTTGGCCGGCGATCGCACTGCCGCCCGTCAGCAGCGGCATGTCGAACGACGCGGCGGCGATCGTGCCGAGATCATCGTCGCAAACGGCATCGACGATCACATGCTGCATACCGTCGTCACTGAGTTGCGCCAACTTTGCTCTCAGTGCTGTCGGACCTTTCGAGACGATATTGCGGTTGGCGAGGCCGACTACGCTGGCCACTTGTGGCGTCAGAAGCCGCAGGAGGCTCGAAT
The DNA here is from genome assembly GCF_050577975.1 of Rhizobium sp. BR 315. Taxonomy (NCBI): domain Bacteria; kingdom Pseudomonadati; phylum Pseudomonadota; class Alphaproteobacteria; order Hyphomicrobiales; family Rhizobiaceae; genus Rhizobium; species Rhizobium sp. BR 315. Next base: position 4,402 of record NZ_JARWKZ010000029.1, read on the forward strand.
CGCGCATCGGCGTCAGCGGATGGTCCTTCATCGGGCTTTCCGACAAAAGCTGCTCTCCGACGAAGAGATGGCCCATGAAGACGCTGCGGCCATTCTCCGGAAAGGCTGGGCAATAGATCGTCTGCCTCGCGCCTATTTCCGCCATCAGCATTTCCGCGACCGGCCCGATATTGCCTTTGGCCGTGCTGTCGAATGTCGAGCAATATTTCCAGAAGAAACGGCTCGCACCGGCTTCCCTCAGCCATGCCAGCGCCTGACGTGCCTGTTCGACCGCAATGTTGACCGGTGACGTCCGGCATTTCAAGGCGATGACCTCGAAGGCGGCCGTCTCGTTCCGATGGCGCTTCTCCCGCGGTATGCCGATCCGCAACGAAACGGGCAATCCGCTGCGAGCAAGCAGCGCGGCAAGATCGGTCGCCCCGGTAAAATCGTCCGCAATGCAGCCAAGCAGGAGCGTCATGGCCTAGTCCTTTAGGCCGGGCAGTTGGACGCCGCTCTTGGCGGCCAGAATCTTTGCAACTGCGGCGTCATCCTCCAGACCCAGACCTGCTTGCGATGCTTCCATGAAGAGGTCGAGCGCTGCAGCGGCGAGCGGGGTGACGGCTCCGGCTTTGCCTGCCTCCGAAGTCACGATGCCGAGGTCCTTGACGAAGATATTGACCGCCGACCGTGGCGTATAATCGCCAGATACGATGTGTTCGCCGCGGTTTTCGAACATCCAGGATGAGCCGGCGGAAACGCGGATCACGTCATAGAGCGTCTTCAGATCGATGCCGGCCTTGGCGGCAAGCGTCATGGCTTCGGCTGTCGCGGCGATGTGCACGCCGGCAAGCAACTGGTTGATCATCTTGACTTGCGAGCCGGCGCCGGGGCGATCGCCGAGCCGGAACACCTTGGCCGAGATGGCGTCCAGCACCTCGGATGCCTGATCGAAAGCCGCAGGCATGCCCGACGCCATGACGGTGATCTCGCCTGATAGCGCGCGAACATGGCCGCCGGAAACCGGGGCATCGATGACGCGCATGCCGGCTGCTTCCAGCCTTTCGGCGATGGCGGTCGTGGCACTCGGCGCCATGGTGGTGCAGAGCAAAAATACGGTCGAAGGCCGCGCAGTTTCCAACGCACCGTTCTGCCCGAAAAGGACATCTTCGACCTGCCTGCTGTTGACGACATAGACGAGGATCATGTCGGCATCTTTCGCCGCAGACGCCGGCGTCGTGCAGGGTGTGCCGCCATTTTCGGCAAAGCGCATAAGGACCTCGCTGCGAACATCGCAGCCGCGGACGGCAAAACCCGCCCTAAGTAGAGATAGGGCCGCGCCCCACCCCATGGATCCCAGGCCGATGACGGCGGCCTTCCTCGTATGTTGCACGGCATTACCTCTACGATTTTTGCTATGTTACCGATACCGGTATCGATAACAAGCCTCAATTTGCCGGTAATTGTCAATAGACTGGCGTTTGCCTTTTCGGGGAAACATTCTATGAAGAAGGGCGGCAATGTGTCGGCCGTCATGGTTCATCGAGGGTTGCTTGGGGATGCGCAAACCCACTCTGGAAGAAGTCGCGATCGAAGCTGGTGTCAGCAAGATGACGGCATCGCGTGCCTTGCGCGGTGTTGCCGACGTCTCCAGCGAGACGCGCGATAGGGTCATCGAGGCGGCAACGCGAATGAACTATGTGGGCAACAGGCTGGCGCTGTCGCTCTCCTCGCAGCGCACCAATCTGGTCGCCGTCGTCGTCCCCAGCATGTCGAACATCGTCTTTCCCGAAGTGCTTGCCGGTATTTCCGCGGGCCTGGACGGTTCCGGCATGCAGGCTGTGTTCGGCATATCCGACTATGACACGGCAAAGGAGCGCGAGATCATCCGCGACATGCTCTCCTGGCAGCCTTGCGCCATCATCGTCACCGGGCTTGATCAGCCGGAGGAAACGGTGCAATTGCTCCGGCAGGCAAACATCCCGGTCATCCAGCTTATGGATCTCGATGGCACGCCGATCGATTTCAATGTCGGGTTATCGCATGGTGAGGCGGGCGCGGCCATGGCAAGTAAGCTTGTCGCGGCCGGCCGCAGGCGGTTCGGTTATGTCGGTAGCGCGCTTGACAGGGATTTGCGAGCCGGCAAGCGCAAAGCCGCCTTCGAAAGCGTCTTGCGCACTCACGGCCTGCACTTCGTGGATCAGCGGCTCGATGATGCCTTTTCCTCGATAGCCTTGGGCAAGCAGTTGACAACTGCTATGCTCGCGGCCATTCCGGATCTCGACTGCATCTATTACTCCAATGACGATATGGCCAGCGGCGGATTGTTTGCCTGCATGGAGCTCGGGGTTTCTGTCCCTCAAAAGATTCTGATCGCCGGGTTCAACGGGCTGGATCTCGTCAATTCCCTGCCGGCACCGATCGCGACATCCCGTTCGCCAAGGCGCGCCATGGGGGAGGCTGCAGCCCGGCTGGTCCGGCAGGCGGTGGCAGCTGATCAGGTTTCCGGGCAAAAGACGGTGGCGTTTGAGCCGGTGATTACCGGAATCGACGGATAGAATGATGCAGCCGATCGACCGGAGGGGTTCCTTCGGCTAACTGGTCCATATCACTTGGTACCTGGCGCAGTCTTGTCACGCGACGATCGAGGCCAACGTTGGTCGTGGTCGGTTGCCATAATCTGCAGCAACCCGATGGCCGTCAGTGCGTTGCATGCTATCAATACCTTTGAATGCGGGTGTTGTGTGAGTCTTCGCTAGATTGATGGCGACACCGGCTCTACGTCATTTTCTCTCGTGGAGGATATTTGAGAATGCGTTGCCCCCAATTGCTTTTCACTCTCGCCGTAACCGCCCTGACAGCCGTTTCATCAGGTGTATGGGCTGCCGGCTTTGAAAACATTATTGTTTCGGCGGAGACGGATGCCGACACGACGCAAGATAGCTTTGCCAAGGATACGCCGAAGATCTTTGTTTCGGCCGAGCTTACCGAAGAGGTGCCGTCGGGAAGCAAGGTGAATATCTCCTGGATTGCTGTCGACACCGGAGGGGCTGCACCTCCAAACTACAAAATTGATGAGGTCAATCTGGACATCACCTCCATGATCAATCACGTCAATTCGGCGATGACTAAGCCGAACAATGGCTGGCCGGTCGGGACTTACAAGATCGAATTCTCGGTCAACGGCAAGCCGATGGAATCGGTCGGCTTCACGGTCAAATAAAACTCCGGGCGTAACTTGCGTTACCGCCGGATGTTGACCTTCGCGGTGTGCTTCGAAGGTGCGAGCGCCCGTCGCCATCAATCCTGCCACCGAGGATTTCCGCCATGGGCAGATGGCGGATGCCATGTGGAACGGTTGTCATTCTCTTGTCATAATACTAATCTGGGTAGAAAAGAGAACGAGGACACATGTACGGCGATTCGATCCTGCCGGCGGCGGTTGCTGCGGTACTTGGCTTGATAAGCAACGTTATCGCGCTGTTCGCCGCCTTTTGGGCTGCCGGAAAATTCCCTCGCTGGCACTTGGCATTTCACGCGATCGCCGTCTTCATTGTGTCGATTTCGCCTCTGATCGCTATGATCCTTGGTCTGCCCGAACTGTTTCCTGACGAAGAGGAGCCCCCGGGAACGCGTTTTGCGTTTTTGCCGCTGATCGTCGAAGCGGCCATCATCCTGCTGCTCTACGCGCTAGCCGCAATGATGTTCCTATCGAAGTCGGGCCAATCGAGCATTGTGAGCTGGTATCGCGGGGACAGATATCCTTAGTCCGCGACTCTATGATGTATTCGTGGACGGAGTTGCGCGCGGGAAGACCGCAAACTTAACGCTGCCGGCCGGATCGCTCGGATCGCTGATCAGGATGTTCGAAACCCGACCGGTCGCCGAGCCAAGGATCAGTTCGTAGAGAATTCGATTGCGGATTCCATATCCTGCCGAAACGGGAGATGTTGCCCGATTTGCATCGTTTTGCTGGTCGTCATGACCTTATCCGGACAGCGCGGGGCTCAAAGACCGTGCCCATCTGTCCGGTAAAACCGATGTCGCCGGTGAACCGCCTTCTTGCGAGCGGTGGCACCGGCGACATCGCCAGGAATTGCCGATAACCTCTCGTGCTCACCCCTGCGGAGCACCGTCGGTACGCAACACTATTTCCCGGCAACTCTTCCAGCGAGGGCCATGACGTAGTCATCTGCGATATCGGCCAAGGTCAGGGCGACCTCGGACTCGCTCCAGCCGGCAGCGACGACCGCTCGCACGAAATCCCGAAACGCCACCTCCAGGATTTCCTCGCGCTCGACTGCGCGGTACGCATCGTTGGCGGAATGCTGTGGCTTGGTGATCTCTATTGTCTGCCGGGTCGATACCATCGATTTGCTCCCTCAAAAATGCCTTGGTGGACAGAGAGTTTCGCCACATCAAGGCTTGGACACTGGCGCGATTATTCATTTCATTTTTAATAAGTTACGAGTTGAGTGTCGTTAGCCACGCATCCGGAAACTTGCAGCAGCGTCCATTTTCGCAGTTGTTGAACTTTGAGTAGGAGCCATTGCATGGAAGGCGCAGGGCACACCTCATGGCTTGCGCGAACGATCGCCCGCTGCGCCTTAGAGCTATGGTGGGGCTGTCGGTGTTTCTCAGCGGTTGTGGCTGAGCGTCCTCAGCCATTCCTCGAAGGATTGGGGTCCATCGGCCGATACCGGTGATGCAGCTTGCCCGCGATAGTGCGGGGTGGTGAGGTTTCTCGCCTCGCGGGGACTGTAGCCAAATTCCTTACTGAACGCCCGGCTGAAGTGCGCCGCCGACGAAAAGCCGACCGCAAAGGCGATGTCGATGATCTGCTGCCGATTCGAAGGGTCGCTGAGCGCGGCATGCGCGGAAAGAAGACGCCGCCGCTGCATATAGTGGTGAACGCCGCCCTCCTGTTCGAAGATCTGATAGAGCCTGGTGCGGGATGTGCCGACTTGGCGGCATATCTGTTCTACCGTCAGATCGCTCGAGGCGAGATTGTTCTCCACGAACCGCCGCACGCGTTCCGTTACGGTAATCATGCTGTGATGTTCCGTGCCCGCCGATTGCTCGGCCGAGGACGAAACGCACGCCAGGATCATGTCGCGCAATGTCTGGACGACATGCGGCAGATCCGCCGCGATGAAGCTCGGGAGATTGACTTCGATAATATCCAGATATTCGATCAGGAGTTTGGTCAGCATTCCCGAGAGGGCGATATTGTTTCTGATCTCGATCGAAGCAGGAGCGTCGGACAGCAATGTGCGCGGTAAAATAAGCGACAGGGTTTTCGCTTCCGTGGAACGGCCTCGAAAGGGGCGCTCTAGAGAGCGCAATTCCATTTTGCCCGGCTCGCCTTCCGAGACCAGCCCATCGACCTCGGTCCACGTCCTGCCGCTGCGCAGCGCGGAAATGTGCCAATGGTCGACAAAATTCGCTTTCACCTTCGCCTGCGAGCGCATGTAGCTGTGAGGTGGGGTAGTGTGTTGGACGATCAGCATCCCGCCGAGATTCCAGGCGATATGGTCGGCAGCAAATCCCGCTTCCGGAGAGACTTGGTCCGGCAGTCGTATGTCGATGAGGGGAGCGACATAGGTTTGCCAGGCTGCAAATTGCGCCTGAGGTTCGAGATGCCGCGTGGAAAACAGCAACGGCTTCAAAGCCGGCGCTTGCGGGCGGGGGTCTTCGGCGGTTGTCTTTGTCGAACGCGGAAAACGCCGCCGTTCGGTCTGCGCGGGCTTGCTGTCCTCGCTACCCACGTCATCTTTCGCTATGATCTCCACAGACGTGGATGGTTCTTCGCGTCGAAAGTCAGGCAATCTGGTCTCCTCAGATACCGTCAGGACAGAGCAAGAGCATCGCCGTCATATCTTCGTCCATCATTCTGGCAGAAGACAACGCCCCTGCTTCAATAGGAAAGGGCGAAAAGCCTCTCTTCTATGGGAGGAGGGAAGCTCGTGACTCATGCCTATTTTCGTATTTCTAACATGCTAAGGCGTTCATTTGCAGCGCCTTTTTGAAAAGGCAAGTCTGGCGGCTGCTCAACCTGTCGTTACGGCGGCGCTTGTCCCAAAAGATGACAACAAGACAGGCGCGTCCGCGGGGTTTGGAGTATCCCGAAGGCGGGTCTGTTCCGGCAGCTGTATCGCGCGTCGAAAAACACATTGCAGCCATATCGGGATCGTTGCTTCATATCCTCCGTATGCGAGGCCTTTTGAATCATGACGATGGATCGACGTTCCTTTTTGATCGCCACGACGTTTGCCATGCTTTCCACAAGAGCGCGGGCGGCGGCATCGAACGCCAGCGTGCCGCTATGGCCAGGACACCCTCCGGGCGGCGGCGGACCGTCCGGCACGCTGCAGAAGAGCGGCAAGGGCGCGGTCAGCAATATCGCCGCGCCGAGTCTGCAGGTCTTTGCGCCCGGACGCGCGAACGGTGCCAGTGTATTGATTGCCGCCGGAGGCGGGTACAAGCGTATCGAGTTGGAGAAAGAAGCCTATCCTGCGGCTCGTTGGCTGGCTGCACGGGGCGTCACGGCTTACGTGCTGACCTATCGCTTGCCGCAGGAAGGATGGAGCAACGGTCCCTTGGCGCCGCTTCAGGATGCGCAACGTGCATTGCGCCTCATCCGGGCCGACGCCACGCATCGAGGTCTGGATCCGTCGCGCATTGGCGCCCTCGGCTTTTCCGCCGGCGGTCATTTGATGGGCCTGATGGCAACCCGCTCCGCCTTCGCCTCCTACCAGGCAACAGATGCGATCGATGGCCAATCCGCCCGTCCCGACCTGGCGGCGCTGATCTATCCGGTCATCACGCTGGAGCCGCCCTATGACCATACCTCCACTCGCCGGTCGTTGATCGGCGCGCAGCCGGATGCGAAAGCCAGTGTGGAATGGTCTGTCGAAACGCATGTCCGCTCGGGCTGCCCGCCGGTTTTCCTGGTGCAGGCCAAGGATGATCCGATCTCCGATCCGGCAAATACAGTCATGATGGCCGAAGCCTGTCGAAAGGCAGGCGTCCCGGTCGATCTGCACCGATTGCCGAGCGGCGGTCATGGCTTCGGCATGGGAAAGCCGGGCACACCAAGCGCTGAATGGCCCGCCTGGTGGGAGCAATGGCTGCGCAACAATCGCTTCCTCTAGATAGAGGTCGCCGCGCTCGTATCGGCGTTAGCCGTTGTCTTGAGACGCAACGCGCATCCTCTTCCTTTGCAAAGCCGGTCTGAAACTATTCCGTTTTTGTTGTGCCTTCCGGCTGCGCGGCAGAGTAATGTTGCGACAATTTTATGAGGCATGAGTAATGGACCAGAAGCGCCATAGAATCCGCGAGCTTGGCTTTGCGCCGGGCCATTTCGAACCCGGTCTCCTGAACGCGATCACCGATGTCGCCGGCGTGCGCGTCGGACATGTCACATGCCATGAGGGAGAGCGCACGCGCACGGGCGCGACGGCGATCTTGCCGCATGGCGGCAATCTGTTTCAGGACAAGGTCCCGGCCGGTTTTGCCGTCCTCAACGGCTTCGGAAAGTTTGCCGGATCGACCCAGATCGTCGAACTTGGCGAGATCGAGACGCCGATCGTCCTCACCAACACGCTGGCCGTCGGGCGAGGCATCGAGGCTATCATCCGCCACACGCTCGCCCAGCCGGGCAATGACAAGGTGGTGTCGATCAATGCGGTGGTCGGCGAAACCAACGATTCACGCCTCAACGATATTCGCGCTGCGCGTCCGAGCGTCGATGAAATTTCGCTGGCGATCGACAGCGCGGCATCGGGGCTAGTCGAGGAAGGCGGGGTCGGCGCCGGAACCGGAACGGTCGCATTCGGCCTGAAGGGCGGTATCGGGACAAGCTCCCGCCTCGTGCCCGTCGGCGGAGAAACCTATCGACTCGGCGTGCTTGTCCAATCGAATTACGGCGGTCATCTCATCGTTGCCGGTCGCGACTATGCGAGGTTGGCGGAACATGACAAGGACGGTTCCATCGTCATTGTGCTTGCGACCGATGCTCCGCTCTGTTCGCGCAATCTCGAAAGATTGGCGCGCCGCTGTTTCGGTGGCCTTGCGCGCACCGGCGCGGCATTGAGCAACGGCTCGGGCGACTATGCGCTGGCGTTTTCGACGGCCGAGGCCGTGCGTCGTACCCCCGAGCGCCGCAAGGGTGTAAGTGCGGTTCCATCATTGGGCAACGACGCCGTGTCGCCGCTCTTCGAAGCCGCAATCGAAGCCACCGAGGAGGCCATCCTCAATTCGCTTGCCATGGCAACCGAGACCCGGGGCTTTAATGCCGCAACCGGCAAAGGCTCAACAGTCAGCGCCATCAGCCTCCCTCACGCAGCTCATCGCTGATTTTCATTCCCCCATTTCGCATTTCACGGAGTTTCCATGTCTGCCCCGACGATCCGCACCGTCTTTCTGAACGGCGCCTTCTTGCCCGAAAACGAGGCACATCTGTCCATCTTCGATCGTGGTTTCCTGTTCGGCGACGGCATTTATGAAGTCACCGCCGTCCTGGATGGCAAGCTGATCGACAGTGCCCTGCATATGGCCCGGCTGGAACGCAGCGTAGGCGAGATTGGCGGCCACCTGCCCATTACGACTGACGAGATCGTGGCGATCGAGAAGCGCCTTGTGGCGGAAAACCAGCTCACTGAGGGCGTCGTCTATCTCCAGTACACGCGCGGTGCGGAGGACCGTAATTTCTTCTACTCGGAGGATCTGAAGCCGACCCTGGTGATTTTCACGCAGGCGAAGACGCTGGAGCATGTTGCCGCTGTCGAGAAGGGACTCAAGGTAAAATCCATGCCGGATCAGCGTTGGGCGCGGCGTGACATCAAGAGTGTCTGTCTTCTGCCGCAGGTCATGGCGAAACGCGCCGCCAAGGCAGAAGGCTTCGATGAAGCCTGGCTGGTCGAAAACGGCGTGGTGACGGAGGGCGCCTCGTCGACAGGCTATATCGTGACGCGCGACGGCCGCATCGTGACACGCGCCAACAGCCATGCGACCCTGCCGGGATGCACGCGGCTCGCAATCCTCGATCTGGCGCGGGAAGCTGGTATGGTGCTGGAAGAACGGCCGTTCTCCGTCGAAGAGGCAAAGGCCGCGGCTGAAGCCTGGCTGACAAGCGCCTCGAACTTCATCGTCTCCATTACTGATATCGATGGCGTTGCCGTCGGTGACGGGACACCTGGCCCGATGTTCAAGCGTCTGCGCGCGCTCTACATGGAGAATGCGCGCCGTACTGCGATCTGAGCTGCCGCAACGACTACCCGATCGTCAGGGTTTGTCTAGCATCGACCAGATGCGCCCGACGATCGGACGGCGGTTCTCGCGGGAGCGATAGACGCGGATTTCAACGTCGATGTTCCATTCGGGATCGGCGGCATAGACCAGCCGGCCATCGGCAAGTTCCGCTTTGACAAGGCTTTCCGGGATCCAGGCCAGCCCGAATCCAGCCGCAACCATTCCCTTCAGGCCGACGGACATGCTGCCGACATGCACCCGGTTTTCGGCTGGCAGGCGCTTGCCGATGGTGCCGGCCACCAATTGCCCGAAGAAGGATGTCTTCTGGTAGCTGACATGGTTGAAGCCGGGTTCGATGCGATGCAGCGCCGCGCCGTCCGTGCCTGGGGCGCTGACAGGCAGGATGGTTTCCCGGCCAAGCGTGTGATGTTCGAATTGCGGATCCAGCAGCATCGGCACATGCAGATGCTGGTAGGTGAGAAGGAAATCGCATTCCCCATCGATAAGGGAATTCAGGTTTTCTTCCATAGTGCCGGAATCGGCGCGCAAATGCGAAACGATCGGGCCGATGCGTGCGTTGAGCCGGCTCAGCCAATCTGGAAAGAAGGTGAAAGATAGGGTGTGCAGCGCCGTCAGGGTCACCGTGCGTGCGTCGGTGCCATCTTCATGCTGGAGATTGCGGCGCGCCTGGTAGAGCACCTGCAAACTCTGCTCGGCCACCGGCACAAAACGTTCGCCGGCCGCGGTCAGACGTGAAGGGTAGGTTGCCCGGTCGATCAGGCTCGTCCCAACCCAGCCCTCCAGCTGCCGGATGCGGCGGCTGAAGGCCGATTGCGTCACATGGCGCTCGTCGGCGGCCTTTGAAAAGTTCAGTGTCCGCGCCAGCGCCAGAAAATCTTCAAGCCATTTGACTTCCACTCGAAGCTCCCGAAAGAAACCGGCTGTCAAAGCCGGGTTCTCCTTGGCCTGAATGAGCCGGGAATGCAATCACCCGGCGCGACGGTATTCGATCATTCTTGCCCGGGCGAGCACCAATTCCAGTCGATCCGCGCCGAGGAGATTGAGGCAGACCCGCTTGGTCCAGGGGCCATCGACGAGGGTGAACAGGAAGCGTCCGTTACCCAATGCGCGCAGCGGCATACTATGGCGCACCGGACCTATACCCATGATGACGCTGCCATTTTCAATCTCGAAGCGAGCACCTTCGGAGGAGTTCCACACGCCCGACAGGGATCCCGGCACGTCCTGTTCCTTAACCGGCAGGAACCGACGTTTGGCATGCCCGACCTCTCCGACGATGTCTTCGCCCTGCATTGTCAGGTGCATCGGCGAGGAGGGCGACCGCGAGGAAACCCAGGATCCCTCATCCTCATAAACCGTTTCGTCGGCATCGAGATAGGTGACCGTACTGCCGGCAACCTTGATCCACCATGGCCCGCTTTCGGTGACATAGGTGCCGTCGCGGAGAGCAGAGGAGGGACGCGGCAAGGCTTCGCCGGTCAATGCCGCCATGGATTCCAGGGCGATCTTATAGCCGTTGGTATCTTCGCGGTTCGACACCACAACGAAGCCGGTTTTCTGGGTAGGATCGAGCAGAAAATAGCTTTTGTAACCGGGATGAGAGCCGCCGTGTCCGATGAAAGAACGGCTGCCGAGCGGGCTCTGACGCAGGCCCAGTCCGTAGCCGCTCATTCGGCCATCGGCAAGTGGCCGTGCAGCCGACAATTGTTCCAGTATTCCGTCGAAAGACCCCTTGCCGTCGAGGAGGCCGATCAGCCACTTCGCAAGGCTCTCGCCGCTGCCAGTCATGCTGCCGGAGGCGGAGATATGCAGGCCGGCGGCCGAAAGCTGCCAACGCTGGCCATCGAGCCAATAGCCGGGAACCAGGCCGATGACGGGGTCGTTCCAGACATCGGGCGCATCCAATACCGCACCGGCCTGTGCGCCGAGCTCGCGGACGTAATCGCGGAAGAACACGCCTTGTCGTTCGAGTGCGGCTTCCACGAGACGGTAGCCCGTATTGGAGTAGGAAATCTCGGTGCCGGCCTCGTAGTTCAATCGCGTCTGGCGTGCGAGGAAATCGAGCAGCAGGCCAGCCTTGGTTTCGGTGTAGACGGAAAGCCCAAGCAGCGACAGGCATTCGCGCGTGTCGGGCAAGCCGCCGCTCATGTCGAGCGCCCGGCCGACAGTGACATCGCGAAGGGGTGCCTGCAGTTCGGGCAAATGCTGGCCCAAAGGATCGTCAAGACCGATCTTGTCGGAATGCGCGAGCACCATGGCGCAGAAGGCATGTTTCGTCACCGAGGCATAGCGAACGACGCTTGCAGCGGTAAAGGGCGCCAGCGTCGAGAGGCTTTCCACGCCGCCGGCTTCGGCAAAGCGGATGCCATGCGCATCGAAGCCGATGACGGCGCCGCCTGGCTCGTTGCCGTTCCAGTTCTGCGTGAATCCCGCTGCGCATGCCTGCGCGGCCTTCCAGTTTCCCGTTTCAGACATGCATGCCTCGCAAATGCAGATTAGACTGGTTCCGCTTCCTCGAACTCGATGCTCAGACGGCGCAGTTCCTGGGTGTGAGGGTGGGCGACATTGCCACGGCGCAGATTCTCGGCCGAAACCTGTTCGACCATCTGACCATCGATCATGACACCGACCCGGGTGCAGAGGTGGGCGATCACGCCGAGATTGTGGCTGACCATCACATAGGTAAGCTTCCGCTCTGCACGCAGATCGGAACGCAGGTTGAGGATCTCGGCCTGGACGGAAACATCGAGCGCGCTGGTCGGCTCGTCGAGCAGCAGGATCTTCGGTTCGGCGATCAGCGCGCGGGCGATGGCGACGCGTTGCCGCTGGCCGCCCGAGAGCTGGTGCGGATAGCGGAAACGGGCGCTTTGGGGCAGGGCGACATCGGAAAGCGCTGACGCGATGCGCCGATCGATGTCGCCCATGCGGTGAACGAGCGGCAGCTCGCTCAGGATGCGGTCGATGGTCTGGCGCGGATGCAGCGAGCCATAAGGGTCCTGGAAGACCATCTGCACCTTGCGGAAGAAATCCGGGGTTCGATGCTGCGGCGCGGCTTCGCCGTTGAAGGCGATGCGCCCCAGCCAGCTGGTATTCAAGCCGGCCATCGCGCGCAATACGGTCGATTTGCCCGAGCCGCTTTCGCCGACGATGCCGAAGCTACCGCCCTCTTCCACCTGGAAGGAAACGCCCTTGACGACTTCGCGCTCGCCGAAGCGGATACGCAGATTATCGATCTCTATCGTCATTTCAACCACTCCGGGTTACGCTCGAGAATGGGAAGCCGTTCCTTAGGATGGGTAAGCGAAGGAATGCAGTTCAGCAGGCCGCGCGTATAGGGATGAGCGGCGGAAAGCAGCTCGGAAGCCTTGAGTTCCTCCATGACGCGCCCGGAATACATGACCGCGACCCGGTCGCAGAAGTGCGAGACGAGCGGCAGGTCGTGGCTGATGAGCAGCAGCCCCATGGAGCGCTCGGAGACGAGCTCCTCGATCAGCCGCAGGATTTCGGCCTGCACGGTCGCATCCAGCGCGCTTGTCGGTTCGTCGGCAATGAGTAGTTCGGGGTCCGGCGCCAGCATCATGGCGATCATGACGCGCTGACCCATGCCGCCTGAGACTTCATGCGGATAGGAGGCGGCGACGGTCTTCGGATTGCGGATCTTGACCTGCTCGAGCAGATTGGCGGCGGCTTCTGCTGCTTCCCGGCGGTTGCCGCCCTTGTGTGTGCGCCATGACTCGGCAACCTGATTGCCGATGGTCTTGACGGGGTTCAGCGAATATTTCGGATCCTGAAGGATGAAGCCTGCCCGCTTGCCACGGATGGTGCGCATCTGCTTTTCGCTGGCGGACAGGATGTCGATGCCGTCGAAGGCGAGCTTGTCGGCTTCGATGCGGGTCTGCCTTGGCAAAAGCTTCATCAGTGCGCGTGCGGTCAAGCTCTTGCCGGAGCCGCTTTCGCCGACGATGCCGAGCTTCTCGGCGCCAAGGCGCAGTGAAACGCCTTTGACCGCAGGAGCAAAACCGGTGCGCGTCTTGAAGCCGATGCGCAGATTTTCGATCTCGACCAGCATGGATCAGTTCCCCTTCGGGTCGAGCACGTCGCGCAGCGCGTCGCCCAGGAAATTGAAGGCGAGCGAGACGAGGAAGATGGCGATGCCGGGGATCGTTGCGACCCACCATTGTTCAAAGATGAAGCGCTTGGCCGTTGCGATCATCGCGCCCCATTCCGGCGAAGGCGGCTGAGCGCCCATGCCGAGGAAGCCGAGGCTGGCTGCGGTGATGATGATGGAGCTCATGTCAAGCGTAACGCGAACGATCAGGCTGGGCATGCAGAGCGGCGCGATATGCCGCATGATGATGCGCCAGGAGGAGGCGCCCGTCAGGCGATAGGCGGCGATGAAATCGGCGCCACGCACGGTCATCGTTTCGGCACGAGCCAGTCGGGCATAGGGGGGCCAGGCGGTGAGCGCGATCGCAAGCACGGCGCTTTCCACGCCGGGCTTTAGGGCCGCCACGAAGGCAAGTGCCAGCACCAGGCGGGGAAAGGCGAGGAAGATGTCGGTCAGGCGCATCAGCGCCGTATCGACCACGCCGCCGAAATAGCCGGCGATGCAGCCGATGGCGAGACCGATCGGCGCGACGAGCACGACGACGGCAATGACCATGCCGAGGGTGACTCGACCGCCATAAAGCAGGCGGGAGTAGATGTCGCGACCGAGTTCGTCCGTGCCGAGCCAATGAGCAGCGCTCGGACGCGCGAGCCGGTTTGCCAGATCCTGGGCAGCGGGATCATGCGTGGCAAGCCACGGCGCGAAAATTGCAAGCAGGATGAACAGCACGATGATCGAAAGGCCGATCATGCCGAGGGCATTGCCCTTCAATCCGAGCCAGATGCGATAGCGATCGCCCCAGGCTGCCTGGCGTCTGGAAGTGGGGGACTCGTCGAGTGCCCAATTGCGAAAGGTTGCAAGCATCAGCGCACCCTTGGGTCGAGCAGGCGATAGAAAAGATCGGCGATGAGGTTAAGCCCCACATAGATGATGCCGATCAGCAGGGTGGTGCCGATAACCGGATTCATGTCACCGTTCATGAGCGAGGCGGTCAGATACTGACCGATACCGGGCCAGGAAAAGACCGTTTCGGTTACCACGGCGCCTTCCAGCAAGCCGGCATAGGTCAATGCCAGCACCGTCACCAGTTGCACGGCGACAGTCGGGAAGGCATGCCCCCAGATGACGCGGCTGAGCGACAGGCCCTTGGCGCGCGCGGTGATCACGAATTCGCCCTTCAGGGCATCGATCATGAAGGCGCGTGTCATGCGGGCGATATAGGCCATGCTGAAATAGGCGAGGATGCAGACCGGTTGCGCCATATGGGCGAGCGCATCCCAGAAAGCACCGAGATCGCCGGCAAGCAGCGTATCGACGGAAAGCAGCCCGGTAACCGGCGTAATCATGCCGTCATAGATGATGTCCTGCCGCCCAGGCCCGGGCGCGATGCCGAGCGCCGAATAGAAGACCAGCAGCGAGATGAGGGAGAGCATGAAGACCGGGATGGAGTGGCCGGCGAGGCAGACGACGCGGATCGCCTGATCGGTGATGGTTCCCTGCCGCACGGCAGCCCAGACGCCGAGCGGAATGCCGATGATCGCGGCAAGAATAAGGGCTGCGGTCGCCAGCTCGAAGGTTGCCGGGAAGAAGCGGGCAATATCCTGCGACACCGGGTTCTTGGTCAGAACCGACATGCCGAGGTCACCATGGAGAAGCTGGTTCAGATAATGCAGGAACTGCACGGGAAGGGGCTGATCAAGGCCCATTTCCGCCCGCACGCGTGTGACCACAGCCTCGGGCGCATTGTCGCCGACGGCGGCTATGACCGGATCGACCGGCATAACGCGGCCGATGAGGAAGGTGACGATCGACAGTCCGAGCAGCGTCAGGACGACGCTGCTCAGAATGGCGGAGAAGGATTTGATCCGACGGGTCAAGCCTTGCTGGTCTCCTGATAGGAATTAGCTTCCGAAAGAGCACCGAGCTGGAAGCCGGATACGGCCTTGCGGCACGCCGCGGTCTTCACCGTCTGGAACATGAATGCGAAGGGGCTGTTTTGCATGTGCTCGCGCTGCAGCTCTTCATAGAGAGCGATGCGCTTGGCCGGATCCTTCTCGTCGCGCGCGGCTTCCGCCTTGGCGGCGAAATCGTCGTTTTTGTAGCGCGACCGCCACAGGAACGGCTTGCTCTTTGCGTCGTCGGAATTGTCCTTGTTGATGGTGAAGACTTCGCCGTTGGAGTTCGGATCGAAGTAATCGGTGCCCCAGGCAGAAAGCGCCATCTCGTGCTGGCGGCCCCGCATCTTCGTCAGCACCTGACGGTTTTCGGCCGATTGCAATTTCACGCGAATGCCGATTTCGGCAAGGTTTGCCTGGATCGCTTGAGCGAGGTCCGGATAAGGCTGGGCGGCGTAGTGATCCATCGTCACGTCGAAACCGTCTGCGAGGCCGGCTTCGGCCATCAGTGCCTTCGCCTTTGCCACATCCTTCTGGAACGGCGTGTCGCTGATCGCTGCGGGGAAGCCTTCCGGCTCGAAGCTCTGGTGGATCTTGTGGGTCAAAGGCACGATGTTTTCCTGCATGCCCTTGTAGTCGAGCGCCCACTTCACGGCCTGCCAGACCTGCGGCTTTGCCAAATTCGGCACGCCCTGATTGAGCGAGATCAAGACCAACCCGGCGATGCTCTTGGTGACGAGCGTGAAATCGGCGTCGTTCTGGATGGTGCGCAGCTGCTCGGAGGTGAGGTCACGGGCGATATCGACATCGCCCTTCTTCAGCATCAGCAGCTGCGAAGCCGGGTCGGCGACGTGGCGCAGGATGACGCGCTTCAGATTGCCCTTGTAGGGACCATGCGGATTGAGGGTCAGCGATATGGCTTCGCTTGCCTTCCAGGACTGCAGCTGGAAGCTGCCGGAGCCGGCGCTGTTCTTCTGCAGCCAGGCGTTGCCCATGTCGCCATTCGCCTCGTTAGCCAGCACGACCTTCTTCTCGACCACGGCGGCGATATTGGCCGACAGGCAATAGAGCAGGAAGGCGATCGCGGTGGGCTTTTCGGTCGTCAGCGTCAGCGTTTCAGCATCCTTGGCGATGATGCGGCTTTCAACGTTCTCGGCGGTGAAGCCGAACTGATTGATGATGAAGGCCGCACCCTTGTTCATCTTGATCGCGCGGTGCAGCGAGAAGGCGACATCTTCGGTCGTGACAGGAGAGCCGCTTGCAAAGCTTGCCTTGGCAAGCTTGAAGGTAAAGACCTTGCTATCCGCATCGGCAGCCCACGATGCGGCCAGCACCGGATCGACCTTGGAGGGATCATCGGTGTTCGGGCGCACCAGCTTCTGGTACATGTTGCTGATCACTTCGCCGCCGACGGCTTCGAAGCTTTCATGCGGGTCGAGGCTCGTCATATTATCGAGCTGCTGGGCAACGACGAGTACATCTTTCGGCGTCGCGGCAAATGCCGATTCTGCAAGATCGAGATAGGACAGGAACGGCAGCGTTGCGCTGCCCATGAGAAACTGGCGTCTGGAAACCATGCGAAATCCCCTTTCACTCTTACGGCAGAAGCTCAGTGGCAAGCAGACAAGGCTTGGCACGGCTCGGCCGCTATCGTATTTTCGCCCGGTTCTTTAACAGCGCCACTTGCGAGCGACTAATTCCGTTTTTCGCAGAGCCTATGCGCGGTTTGCATTTGCTCGGCCAGGCAAGCTTGCCTAGGCAGGTATCAATAACAATTTTGGAATGAGATATGACCCAATCTTCGCTAGTTCCCGTCTTTGATGGCCATAATGATGTGTTGCTGCGGTTGCGCCGTGGCGGCTCGAATTCCGTCAACGCCTTTTTGCAGGGCGAGACCGCCGGGCATATCGATCTGCCGCGCGCGCGCCGTGGCGGCCTCGCCGGCGGGCTCTGCGCGATATTTGTCCCTTCTCCGGATCAGCCTCGTGCCGAAAACGTCGATTTTGCAACGCCTTCGCAGCCCGACGCGCTGAACGAAACCCTGGCGATGGCCCGGCTCCTTTTTGCGATCGAAGCTCAGTCGGATGGTGCGGTGAAGGTTTGCCGCTCGGCCGCCGACATTCGCAGCTCGATCGCAGAGGGCCGATTTGCCGCTGTTCTTCACATCGAAGGCGTGGAAGCGATCGGAGCAGATCTCGACGCGCTCTATGTTCTTCATCATTCCGGCCTGCGTTCGCTCGGCCCCGTATGGAGCCGGTCGAATGTCTTTGCCCACGGCGTGCCTTTCCGCTTCAACTCGACGCCGGATATCGGCGCCGGCCTGACCGACGCCGGCAAGGATCTGATCCGCGCCTGCAACGAGCTGCGGATCATGATCGATCTCTCGCATATGAACGAGAAGGGCTTCTGGGATATCGCTAGGCTATCGAACGCGCCGCTCGTCGCCTCGCATTCCAATGCGCATGCGCTCTGCCCGCACAGCCGCAATCTGACGGACAAGCAGCTCGATGCGATCCGTGAGACGAATGGTCTGGTCGGCATCAATTTCGGTGTGCTGTTCCTGCGCGATGATGGGGTGAAGAACGCGGATACGCCGCTGGATGTCCTCGTGCGTCACGTCGCTTACATCGCCGATCGGATCGGTATCGAACATGTCGCCCTCGGCTCCGATTTCGACGGCACAACCATTCCGCAGGCGCTCGGCGATGCCGCCGGCCTGCGGAAGCTGATCGACGCCCTGCGCGCGCATGGTTTCAACGATCAGGCGCTTGCAAAGATCGCTCATGAAAACTGGGTCCGCGTGCTCGAACAGACCTGGGGCGGCTGAGACGGGACGGTTTCCCGCGTTTTCGGCCTGAGGCAGAGTAAGAGGCCGGTTCGTCTATCGCGCGATCAGATTGATCGGCAAAGGATGCATCGGCCGCAATGTGACCTTCATGACCGGCTTGGGCGAGGGCTCGCTCGCGCCGGTCACACGGAACTTCTGAAGTAGGACAGCGAGGATCGCGACGGCTTCCATCATGGCAAAGCCGTTGCCGATGCATACGCGCGGCCCAGCGCCGAAGGGCATGAAGGCAAAGCGATGGCGGTTTTTTGCCGCCTCGGGCTCAAAGCGCTCGGGGTCGAAGACGAGCGGGTCCTCCCATAGGGCGGCGTGGCGATGCACGGCATAGATCGGGACATAGAGGATCGTGCCGACTGGGATTGTATAGGCGCCAAGGGTGAATTCGCGCACGGCCATGCGCGATATGACCGGTGCCGGCGGGTAAAGCCGCATGGATTCGGAAAAGACCTGTCTGGCATAGGTGAGTTTGCCGACATGCACGGCAAGCAGCGGGCCGCCATCGGTCACCCTGACGATCTCGTCGAAGAGCCGGGCCTGGCAATCCGGATGACGGGCGAGAAGATGCAGCGTCCAGGCTAGGCCGAGCGCCGTCGTTTCGTGTCCTGCAGTGATGAAGGTCATCAAATTGTTGATGATCTCCTCATCATTCATCATGCGATCCGTCTCCGGATCGGCTGCACTCAGCAGCATGGAAACAAGGTCGCTGCGTTCGATGCCGCTGCGCCGCCGTTCGGCAATTACCTTGGCGAGCGTCGCACGCAGGAAGGTTACGGCCGCCTTTGCCTTCTCCTTGCCGGGGTAAGGCATCCAATCGGGCGCGCCGAGCAGTCCTAGAGCAAATTTCCAGCCGGTCGGCTTGAGATAGTTGGTGATGTTGCGCTCGACTTTGTCGACGTCGATGCCGTCGCCGCCCGACATCATCGTTTCGACGATAATGTCGAAGGTCGTGCGCATCATTTCCTGACAGAGGTCGAGGGAGCTGCCTTTGTGCGTAAGCCAGAGATCGCGTCTGCGTTCGGCGGCCGCGATCATGGCTGGTTGAAGTTCCACCAGCTTTTCGTGGCGAAAGGCGCCGGCCACGGATTGACGCTGCCATTTCCAATGCGCACCGTCGGAGGTCAGGATGCCATCGCCCAGCGCCGGGCCGAGCAGACGACGGACATCTTCGCCCTTGCCGAGCGCATCGGAATTGCGGACGAGCGTCTGATAGATCAGTTCGGGATCGGCGAGATAGACCCGCAGTTTTCCGGCCATCCGCGTGAAAACGAACGGCTCTTCGAAGATCTGGGGCGGTAGCGCATCAAGGGGGTTGCGGATCAACGAAAGGAGCACACGCGGCATCGAGCGCGGCGTAAGCGGAAATTCGCTTGGCGCCAGATCAGCCGTGTTGACGCTTGCATTCATCCTTCAGTCTCCTTGTCCAGCGCTGCAAATGCCTGTAGATCGATTTTAAGGTATTTGCCTTAGAGAAATAAGGTGAATGCCTTAGAGCTTCAAGAGGGTAATGAGCGTGTCGGACAACAAAGGCAAGAGAACGGACCCGGTGGCGCAACCCAGCACGCGCGAACGGATCCTTGCCTCGACGCTGTCGCTCTTCAATCAGAAAGGCCCGGAGGCGGTGACAACGGCCGAGATTGCAAAAGCCGTCCACATCAATCAGGGCAATCTCTATTATCATTTCCGCACCAAGGAATCTCTGGTGCTGGCCCTGTTTTCCCGTTTCGAGGCCGACGCGTTAACGCTGGTCAAGGAAGCCGAGGCCGTTCAGGGAGCGGATTCGAAAGCCTATGCCGGCTTTCTGCGCAAATGGTTCTCGCTCGTCTGGATCCATCGCTTCTTGTTTCGCGACATTCCGGGCCTGCTGGCAATCGCACCGGGCTTGAGAGCGCCGATCCTGATGGTCAGTGGTGGCATGCGTCTTTCCGTCGACGTCATTTTTCGGCGAATGGAAGATGCCGATCTGATCAGCGTCGCTGCGGAGGACCGCAAAACGCTGCTGACGAATATGTGGATCGTCTCGACCTATTGGGCCGTCTATCTGGGACTGCAGGAAGGCGTTCACGATCTCGGCCCGCAGCATGTTCATTGGGGGCTGAGCCAGGTCGCGAGCCTGCTGCGCCCCTATCTATCGCCCCGGGCGAGGGCCGATCTCGAGGCGATGCTTTCAGAGCCTTTTGCCTGAGCTCTGAAAGCTGCCGAAGCCGGTCATAGAGCCGAGCCTAAGAAGCCCGTGCAACGACATCACGAAGATTGCGATAGCCCGCTGCCGGGTGCGGCGCGGCCAGCCGTGGGCCGCTACCGCCGAGTTTTTCGCGTAGCGTTCCCGCTTTATAGTCGCTCTTATAGGCGCCGCGCTTCTGCAATTCAGGCACCAGAAGGTCAACCGCGTCTTCGAAGCTTTCGGGCGTCACGGCATAGGCCAGGTTGAAGCCGTCGACATCGGTATCTTCGATCCATTCCTGCATGAGGTCGGCAACGGTCTGTGGTGATCCAACAAAGACCGGGCCGAAGCCGCCGATGCCGACCCAATCCGCCATCTCGCGCACGGTCCATTGCTTGCTCGGGTCGATCGTGGTGAAAGTCTCGACGGCAGATTGAACCGCGTTGGTATAGCGGTGGCGAAGGACTTCGTCAGGAGAGAACTGGCCCAAGTCGATGCCAGTCCAGCCCGAGATCAGCGCCTGCGCACCTTCGAGGGAGACGTACTGGCGGTATTCGTTGAACTTGCGCTGTGCTTCGGCGTCGGTCTCGCCGAGGATCACGGTCTGCAGGTTGAAGGAGAGGATCTCGCGGGGATTGCGACCGGCGCGCTCGGCGGCTTCGCGAACATTGGCGACATAGCGCTTCAGCACCGCCTTGGAGGGTGCCGCCACGAAGATGCATTCCGCATGCGCACCGGCGAAATCCTTGCCGCGGCTGGACGAGCCCGCCTGATAGAGCACCGGCGTGCGCTGCGGCGACGGCTCGCTCAAATGAATTCCGGGGACGGTGAAATGCTTCCCGGAATGGCGGATCGGGTGAACCTTCTCCGGCCGCGTGAAAATGCCCTTCTCACGGTCGCGGATGACGGCATCGTCTTCCCAGCTGCCTTCCCAGAGCTTGTAGCAGACTTCGAGATATTCCTCCGCCAAGCCGTAGCGGTCATCGTGCTGCGTCTGCGCCGATTGGCCGATGTTGAGCGCGCCGCTGTTCAAATAGGAGGTGACGATGTTCCAGCCGACCCGCCCCTTGGTCAGATGGTCGAGCGTCGAGATGCGCCGTGCGAAGGTGTAGGGATGCTCGAAGGAGAGCGACGCAGTCAGGCCGAAGCCGAGATGCTCGGTCTCATGGGCCATTGTCGGAATGAGCTGCAGCGGGTCGTTGACCGGTACTTGCGCGGAATGGCGCAGCGCCGCGTCGACATTGCCGTTCAGCACGTCGTAGACCCCGAGCACGTCGGCGATAAAGAGCCCGTCGAACTTGCCGCGCTCCAGTGTCTTTGCCAGATGGACCCAATAATCGAGGTCCTTGTAGGTCCAGGATTTGTCGCGCGGATGGCGCCAAAGCCCGGGTGACTGATGTCCTACGCAGTTCATGTCGAAGGCGTTGAGCCTGATTTGACGGGTCATCTTTGCTGTTCCTGCATGATTTCGATCAGCCGGCGCTCAGGCGCCGACGGCTTTCTTGTTGACGAAGCTGAAGGCGAGCACGGCGAAGATCAGCAGACCGGTGCCGACCTGCTGCCAGTAGAAGTTCAGGCCTGTCAGCAGCAGGCCATTGGCGACGATGCTCAGAAGCAGAACGCCGAGTACCGTGCCAGCGACGTTCGGTCGGCCAAGCGGCGAGAAGGTCGTGCCGATGAAGGTGGCGCCAATCGCGTTCAGCATGAAGCCGTTGCCGGAGGAGGGGATATAGACCGTCACCGTCGCTGTCAGGATCAGGCCGGCAAAGGCGGCTGTGATACCGGCGAGAATGAAGGTGGCGGCAACATGCGCCCGAAGCGCAATTCCCGAATAGCGCACGGTGCGCGGCTGGATGCCGATTGCCAGAACCACGCGCCCGAAGCGCATCCGCGCAAAGAGCAACGCGGCCGCGGCGATGATGACGGCTGCGATCAGGTGCGGTACGGGAATGTTGCCGATCGTTCCGTGCCCGATAAATCGAAATGCCTCGGGAACGCCGGAGGGCGGTAGATAGACCGGATTGCCACCACCCGTCAGTAGCTGCTGGATGCTGCGGCCGATGAACAGCGTCCCGAGCGTTGCCAGGAATGGCGATACGCCGATGCCTGAAATCAAAACCGCGTTGAACGAGCCGACCAACGCCCCTGCGCCGAGCCCGGCCAGAGCCGCCAGCGGCACGGGCGCGCCGGCCAAAATGGTCGAGACGAAAGCAAAGCTTGCAAAATCGACGGCAGTGCCAACCGAAAGATCGATGCCACCGGCGGCAACGGCAAAGGTCATGGCGATCGAGACGATGGCGAGCAGCGTGAAGTTGTTGACGAGAATGCTCTGCAGATTGCCGGCGCTGAGGAACGTCGGCGCGACTGTAGAGAACAGCGAAAAGACGGCGACAAGCGCGATGATGAGGCCATAGCGGGCAAGGCCGGCGAGAGGTCGCCCTGAAGCAACGGCGGTGGACACGATCAGATCTCCCGTTTGCGCAGCAAGGTGGTCGCCGAGACAACGATCAGGATCAGCAGGCCCTGAACGCCGCTTACCAGCGTGCTCGGCAGGTTCAGAAGCTGGAAACCGTTGATGAGGAAGCCGATAAACAGGGTCGAGATCAGCGTTCCGCCAATCGTCGGCACCAGACGGCGCGAGAAGACCGAGCCGAGCAGGGCGGTTACGACCACGGGAAGCAGCATTTCGCCGGAGCCGGTCGTGCTGCCGCTGAGATAGGATACCGACAGGATGCCGGCGATCCCGCCGCAAAGCCCGCTGGCGACGAAAGCGCCCGCGACCAGTTTCTTCAATGGAAGCCCGGCAGCCCGCGCCGCTTCGGGAAATTCGCCGACGGCGTAGAGCCGTAGACCGAGTGGGGTATATTGCACGATGGCAGCGGCAATGATCGTGAAGCCGATCAGCATGTAGGCGAGGACAGGGATGCCGAAGCCGTCCGACGCGGAAAGCGTGGTCAGGAAATTTGTCGCAGCGGGAAGGACAGTATTCTGGGTCAGGACCAGCTCCAGACCGGCGACAACATTCATCACGGCAAGCGTCGCCAGCAAGGGCACGATACCCGCCAGCACGATCGCCAGAGCGTTGACGACGCCGATCGCCAATCCTGCGGCAAGCGCACCCGCGCCTGCTGCAAGGTCGTTGAAGCCCAGCTGGATCAGCGTTGCGTAAACCGCGGCGCACAGGCCCATATTGGCGGCAAGCGATAGATCGATGCCGCCTGTGACCACATTTGAGCCTCCGGCGATCAACACGATCGTCAGGCCGATGGCAAGGACGCCGGAGATGGCCGATTGGCCGAGTACATTGCCGATATTGCCGACGCTCAGGAAGTAGGGTGCGGTCAGCGCAAAAATCACCAGGATCGACAGGAAGGCGAGCAGCGAGCCGAAGCGCAGGGTTGCGGCGGCGAGCTTGCCGCTTGAAGGCAGCGCGGGCTTGCGCGCAGCCTGGGGGAGGGAGGCAAACTGGACATCAGCCGACATGGCGCAATCCTTCCACGGCGCCGGTCGATGCCGACAGCACTTCATCCGTTGTGGTCTGTGAGGAGATCAGTTCGCGCGCCAGGCGGCCGCGGAACAGGACGAGGATCCTGTCGGTAATGCCGACGAGTTCGGGTAGATCCGACGACAGCACGATGACGCCGGCGCCGCGGGTGGCAAGCTCGCCGATAAGCGAATAGATCTCGACCTTGGAACCGATATCGACGCCGACGGTCGGCTCGTCGAGCAGATAGATTTCCGATTGGCGGCTCAGCCATTTGGCGATTGCCACCTTCTGCTGATTGCCGCCTGAAAGCGTGCGGACCAGGGCTTCGCGCCCAGCTGTCTTGATCTGCAGACGCTTGATCAGATCGTCGGTATCGCTTGTCTCGCGTTTGCGGTTGAGAAAGCCGAAGCGCGTGTAGCGGGAAAGGCTCGACAGCGTGATATTCTCGCGCACGCTGAGATCGAGGCCGACGCCGTGGCCGCGACGATCCTCCGGCACCAGCGCTAGTTGATGATTGACGGCTTCCACCGGACTGCGGGGCTTCAAGGCCTGCGTCTCGATATCGATCTCTCCGCTTGTCGCTGCCTGCAGTCCGAAGAGCGTCCGCACCAGATCCTTCGCCCCGGAGCCGAGCAGCCCGGTGATGCCGAGGATTTCGCCGCGGTGCAGCGTGAAGCTGACATCGTGGAAGCGGTTGGCTGCGGAGAGATTGCGAACCTTTAGGATTTCGGCGCCGAATTCCACCTGCCGCTTCGGGAACATCTCCCCGATATCACGCTCGACCATCAGGGTTGCTATCCCATTGGCAGACGTCTCGCTCATGGGCAGAGAGGCGACATCGACGCCGTTGCGTAGCACCGTCACGTCATCGCACAGCGCCTCGATCTCGTTGAGATAATGCGAGATATAGATGATGGTCACGCCTTCGCTGCGCAGGCGGCGGATTAGGCAGAAAAGCATATCTGCCTCCTGCCGCACCAAAGCAGCCGTCGGCTCGTCGAAGACGAGGAGCTTCGGCTGGTGCAGCAGCGCCCGGGTGATCTGAACGATCTGCTGCTCAGCTGTCGAAAGCTCGCTGATCAAGGCATTCCGCGGCAAATCCACTCCGAAATAATTGGCGAGGATCTCTTCAGCTCGGCGTTGCATCGCGCGGCGATCGAGGAAGGGAGTGCCGGCGAGGCGCAGCTCCCTGCCGAGGAATAGCGTCTCGCCCACCGTAAAGGTGGGGACCAGTAACCGGTCCTGGTGGATGAAATGAATGCCGAGTTCTTCGCACAGATGCGGCGTCAGCCGATCATATTGCCGGCCCTCGATTTCGATGCGGCCTTCATCCGGCCTATGCAAGCCGGCGAGAAGCTTGATCAACGTCGATTTGCCGGCGCCATTCTGCCCGACAAGCCCATGCACGGTGCCGCGTCGTACGGTCAGCGAGGCGCCGGCTAATGCCTGCGCGCCGCCAAAACGCTTAACGACGCGGTCAAAGCGGACAACCTGTTCTTTGTTGTCAGCGGCAAACGCTGGCTCGGTTGCTGTCATTGGAAAAGGCCCTCGCATTAAGTGGGCGATGTGGCTAAAGCCGCATCGCCGATTTAGATGTCAGCCAATGCCGAGCTTTTTGACGATGTCGGCAACATTGCTTTTGTTGGCGAGGAGTGCGGGCACGTAAGTCTCACGCGGTAGCGTCTGTCCCGCCAGCAGCTTGGCGACATTGCGGATGGCCGTGCGGCCGATTTCCGCCGGCTGCTGGGCGGCGTCT
Source organism: Rhizobium sp. BR 315 (assembly GCF_050577975.1). Lineage (NCBI taxonomy): Bacteria > Pseudomonadati > Pseudomonadota > Alphaproteobacteria > Hyphomicrobiales > Rhizobiaceae > Rhizobium > Rhizobium sp. BR 315. Next base: position 29,906 of record NZ_JARWKZ010000029.1, read on the forward strand.
GCTCCTGCCGGCGAGTTTGGATCGGCAACCAGCTGCAGCACTTCCGGGCTTCCGTCGACACCATAGGTGCGGATTTCCGTGCGGCCGGCGGCGGCAAGCGCCTGGGTGGCGCCGAGCTGGGGAATATCCCAGGCCGACCAGATCGCCTTGATCGAACCCTTTTCCGGATATTTGTTGAGGATCGCGGTGATCTGGGTGAAGGCGTCCTGAACCGTGTTGGGAATGACATCCCGAAGTTCCGGTTGAATGATTTTCACCTTCGGGAAGTATTTGACGACGTTGACGAGCTGATCGTAGCGGATCGCGCAGGGTGTCACGCCGTAGAAGCCGTTGAAGACGACAATGTTGCCCTCGCCCCCGATATCCGACACGAGCTGCAACGCCAGATCTTTGCCGATACCCCAATTGTCTGACGTGGTGTTGTTGATCGAATTGGTGGAGCCGACATCGACTGTCAACACGGGGATGCCGGCATCGCGCGCCTTCTTCAGCCAGGGATCGATGACGCTCAGCGTGCCGAGAATCTGGACGATCGCGTCCGGCTTCTGCGCGATCAGCGTCTGCAGTTGCGATACCAGCTTGCCGTCGTTACGGCCGGCATCGACTGCGATCGGCGTGCCGCCCAACCGCTTCACCTCTTCGATCTGGGCGTTATAAGCCTGCAGATCGAAATAGTGATCGGTTCCGGTTGCGCTGATGGCGATACGCTTGCCTTTTAGGGACAGGGCATCGTCAGCTGCCGCTGCCTTGTTCGAGATAAGCCCGGCGGTCGCCAATGCCGCGCCGGCGGCGGTCAGTTTTAAAATATCCCGACGTCCAAGGCCGGTCGTGTTTCCGTTGGTCATGAAGCATCCTCTCCAGCAATCCACAAAGCCAATAGGCTATAAAATAGATAGATTTTAATGTTTAAAGAGAAACAATTTTCCAAAACCGCATCGGAGTGGGGAATTTCCATGAGCCGTTGGTCATGCGTACAGATCGGTGTTTCCAGATAATTACCGCAGCGGACTAGGTAGTTGCCCGCCATCTGCGCACACCAGCCTCTGTACGCTGCTTGTTTTCGAGGTAAGCGCTTGCCGCCAAGGCTTCGCCCGACGAACAAAGAATCTCCGAAGCTCGCCAAAATCAGATTATTTAATCTACTAAAAACATAGAGTTTATATCTAATAATTGTATGCGTCGCGGGATGTTCCGTCAGACGGCGCTCCAGATTGATTGCGAGGTTCGCTACGATGAAGTCCCTTCTACGGCTTGCCCTGTCAGCCGCCGCCATTCCCTTTCTATTGACCCACACGGCAATGGCCGGTGGAGTGAACGGTGCTCCCGCACCCTTTGACAAGGGTGGCGTGAAGGTTGCGCTGGTCAGCTACATTTCCGCCGGTGACTTCTTTCAGGCCTATCAGGCAGGGGCCGAAGCCCAGGCCAAGGCGCTTGATATCGACCTGCGTGTCTTTCCCGGTCGTCAGGACGCAGCCGCGCAGCGTGAACAGATATTGCAGGCGATCAATCTCGGTGTCTCCGCGATTGTCATTGACCACGGTCTGCCGGAATCGCTCGGCGATGTCGTTCAGCAGGCGCTAGACAAGGGCATCAAGGTCGTCGCTTTCGACGTCAATCTCAACAACCCGAAGATCCCGCAAGTCGAGCAGAGCGATCATGAGCTTGCCGAGCTCGCCTTGAAACAGGCACTCAAGGACAATGGCGATAGCTTCAAGGCAGGCTATGTCTATGTTGCCGGCTTTGCGCCGCTCGACCGGCGCAACGAGGTCTGGGAGACGTTCAAGAAGCAGAATGCCGGCGTCGTCGAAAAGGCGCGCTTCGGCAATGTCAGCGATACGACGGCAACCTCGACGGCCGATCAGGCCAAGGCGGCGCTGACGGCTAATCCCGACATCGGCGTCATCTTTGCCCCCTATGATGAATTCGCCCGCGGCGTGAAGCTTGCCGCGACGGATCTCGGCATCGTGAACAAGCTGAAGATCTATTCGGCTGATGTCTCGACTGCCGATATCCAGGAGATCACCGAGCCTGGCAGCCCCTGGGTTGCGACGGTCGCGACCAATCCGGCCGTTGTCGGCGCCGTCTCCATCCGAGCCGCAGCCTTGCAGGTTGCAGGGCAGGAGGTTCCACATCAGATCACCGTCAAACCGACGCTCTTGACCCAGGAGGGATTGCGCGCCGCCGGCGTTAAAACGATCGAGGAACTTGCACAGAAGGTTCCGGCCTTCAATGCCAGCGACGCGGTGACTGCGAGCTGGATACCGCAGAAGCTTTTCTAGGCTGCCGATCTCGATCTATCGGCGGGCGCGTAGGCGTCCGCCGGATTACACTAAAGAACCGGAGTTCACATCATGAGCCAGTCCAACGTCGTCTTCGCAACCAGTCGAAACACCACGCGAGAAGATCTTTTTGCCAAAGCGGAAGAGATTGCCGCAGATCTTTCGAAGCACGCCGCAGAGCTTGATCGTGAAGGTCAGCCGCCCCTCGGCGAAATCGTCAAGCTGAAGAATGCGGGCTTGTTGAATGTCTTGCACGCGCAGCAGGTCGGTGGCGGCGATCTCGATTGGGTGGATGGCCTGCGGCTGGTGCGCATTCTGGCGCGCGGCGAAAGCTCTATCGGGCAACTTCTCGGCTACCACTATGTCAACAGCCAATATGTCTATTGGGCCTTCGACGAGGCGCGGGCGCAGGAGCTCGGCAGCAAGACCGTTGCCAACAGCCTCTATTGGGGTGCTGCCGTCAATCCGCGTGATCCGGGCCTTGTCTTGACGCGCCGCGGCAACGGCTATGTTCTGAACGGCCGCAAGTCCTTCTCCACCGCTGCTCATGTCTCCGATTACATCAACGCCAACGCCGCGCTCGATGACAAGATCGTAGGCTTTGCCGTTCCGACCAACCGGCCTGGTTACAAGGCGAATGACGATTGGAACAATTTCGGCCAGCGTCTTTCCGACAGCGGTAGCGTTGAATTCCATGATTTCCCTGTCTACGAGGAGGATCTGGATAAGGCGGCGTCGATTGGCGGGGAGGCGCCTGTTCTTGCGACTTTCAACACCCCTCTCATTCAGCTGGTCTTTGTGAATTTCTATCTCGGTACGGCCGAAGGCGCACTGCAGCAGGCTATAGACTATGTGCGGACGACGACGCGGCCGTGGGTGACTTCTGGTGTCGAACAGGCAGCAGACGACCCCTACATTCTTGAGCGGGTTGGCGAATTCACCGCTGCGCTGAAGGCATCCGCCGCTCTGGCCGACAGTGCTGCGGCGACCGTTCAGGCTGCTCTTGCGAAAGGACACAAGGCAACCGCGCGTGAACGCGGCGAGGCTGCTGCCGAGGCCTATGCCGCCAAGGTCAATGCCACGCATGTCTCGCTGGATATCACATCGCGCGTTTTCGAACTCACCGGCGCGCGCTCGACGGCCGAAAAATACCGATTCGACCGTTTCTGGCGCAATGTCCGGACCCATACCTTGCACGACCCTGTCTTTTACAAGGCCAAGGAAGTCGGAGAATTCGTTCTCAACGGCAAGATCCCGGAGGTCAGCCTCTACAGCTAGGCCGCCGGGGCTGTTGACACCCGCTGACATCCCAATCGGGTATCGGTATGCGGAACGGTGTCTTTCATAAGGTGTTTCGCATTTTTCTATAAAGTCATCCGAGGTCGGACGCCGTAGTCTGCGTTTCTCATTTGGAGGAAATGAGAAACGCAAAGGTATGGAGGAGATTACCTTGGCAGTAACCGCAGAGGAAACGACCGCCCACTTATCCCCGGAAGATGAAAAGCTCAGTCTTGGCGCAAATCTGGCCTACGGCCTTCAGCATGTTCTCACAATGTATGGCGGCATCGCAGCCGTTCCCCTGATCATCGGCCAGGCATCGGGCCTTGCGCCGACCGACATCGCTCTGCTCGTAACGGCGTCACTGTTTGCCGGAGGCCTGGCGACGATCCTGCAGACGATCGGAATCCCTTTCTTCGGCAGCCGCCTCCCTCTCGTGCAGGGTGTGTCCTTTTCCGGCGTCGCGACGATGATTGCCATCACCGGACATGGTGGTATCCAGGTTGTCCTTGGCGCCGTCATCGCAGCCTCATTCATCGGGCTTGCCATCACGCCGGTCTTTTCGCGCATCACCCGCTTCTTTCCGCCGCTCGTCACTGGCATCGTTATCACGACCATCGGGCTCACGCTCATGCCGGTTGCAGCGGGCTGGGCCATGGGCGGCAACAGGAGCGCACCGGAATTCGGCAGCCAGGCCAACATTCTGTTAGCCGCCGTGACGCTCGCGATCGTCCTGCTGCTCAGCAAAGTGGGCAGCGCAGCCATATCGAGGCTCTCGATCCTGCTTGCCATCGTCATCGGAACAGCCATTGCCTATGCGCTTGGCATGACCGATTTCTCGCGCGTGGCGAACGGGCCTTTCGTCGCCTTGCCGCAGATTTTCCACTTCGGTTATCCGATATTTGACGCAGCGGCGATCATCTCGATGTTCATCGTCATCATGGTGATCTTGGTCGAGACCTCCGCGGATATCCTTGCTGTCGGCGAGATCGTCGGAACCAAGGTCGATGCACGCCGGCTCGGCGATGGTTTGCGCGCGGACATGCTGTCCAGTATCCTGGCTCCCGTCTTCGGCTCCTTCACGCAAAGCGCCTTTGCGCAGAATGTGGGTCTCGTCGCGGTCACCGGGATCAAGAGCCGCTTTGTCGTCGCAACCGGCGGGCTCTTTCTCGTTGCCCTGGGATTGCTGCCGGTCGTGGGCCGTGTCGTGGCCGCGGTTCCAAGCTCGGTCCTCGGCGGAGCGGGCCTCGTCCTGTTCGGGACGGTGGCTGCCAGCGGGATCAGGACCCTCGCCAAGGTCGATTATGAGAACAATATGAATCTCATCATCGTGGCGACTTCCACTGGCTTCGGGATGATCCCGATCGCGTCGCCGACCTTCTATGAGCATTTTCCGGCATGGATCATCACCATTTTCCACTCCGGCATCAGCTCGGCAGCATTGATGGCAATAACGCTAAACCTGCTGTTCAACCACTTGACGGCTGGCAATTCGGATCAGCAGTCGGTGTTTGTCGCCGGAACTGAGCGCCTGATCCGGTATCAGGACATCGCCGTTCTCCATGATGGCGACCATTTCCTGAATGGCAGGCTCTATGACGCCAAGGGTGCGGAAGTTCCGCTCGTCCCTGCGGAAGCCCACTGACGCCAAATACCCAAAGATAGCGGCTTGAGAGCGCCCAGATGCTTTCAAGCCGTTTTCTCATGCCGATGGCCATTCATTCCTGCCGGTCGGCGAGGCCTCGTTTAGGTCTCCGTCAGAGCGCGCCGTTCTTCGGCGGGATGACGTCGTTCAGGTGATAGTTGCCGACGACGTGATATTTCCAGCGGACGGGGTCGTGCAATGTATGTGTACGGGCATTGCGCCAGTGGCGATCGAGATTGAGGTCGAGCTTGACCGAGGCCGTTCCGGCCAGTTCGAACAGCGTATTCGTCGCCTCGATGGCGATTTCCGTCGTCAGCACCTTGGCGGCCGCAACGGCCAGCGTTGCCTCGACCACTCTCTTCTCCGTCGTTTCGACCTGCGCCGCATCGACCTTGCGTCCGGCACGCTCGATGGTCGCGGTTGCCGCTTCCAGCCGGATGGCGATCTGGCCGATCTTGGCGATTGTCAGCGGATCGTCGCTAGCGCGCTCGACGCCGCTATCCATCCAGGGACGCGCCTTGGCCTTCACGAAATCCAGCGTCTCGGCAAAGGCGGCTCTGGCAATGCCGAGATCGATGCCGGCATGGATGATCTGACCGACCGAGCCGATCGTCGACGGCCGCTCGAAGCCCTTGTGGTGGAGGACGACATGGTCGGCGTTCACATAGATATTGTTGAGGACCGTGGTGCCGCTACCGGTGGTGCGTTGCCCGAAACCATCCCAGTCATCGACGATTTCGACACCTTCAGTACCCTTTGGAACGAAAGCCATGACCAGCTTATCGGCCTCATCCAGCGCGAAGACGGTGATCCAATCGGCAAAGAGAACGCCTGTCGAATAGAACTTGCGGCCATTGATACGATAGCCGGGACCGTCGCGAGTGATGCGGGTATTGTAGTGCCCGACTGTTTTCGTGCCGCGCTCGGACAGCGCATTGCCGAAACGATCGCCCGCCAAAGCGCGACTGAAGAAGTAGCGCTTCTGATCTTCAGAACCGTCGATGCGCAGAGCCTCGAGAATATAGAAATGGTTCTGCGGGATCTGCCCGATCGAACCATCGGCCTGCGCCAGGATCGCGGTGATCTCTGCCAGCGTTGCATTCGAAACGTCCAGCCCGCCATATTCTTCCGGGACGGTAATCGCGAGCAGGCCGGATTGCGATAGCGCATCCATCTCGTCAAACGGAAGCAGCCTTTCGCTGTCTCGCTCCGAGGCGGTCGCGGCAAAGCGTGCGGCAAACTCCTGCGCGACGGCGAGCGCATGTTGCTCGCTCTCAAGCAAGGCCGCCTCAGGCTGCTTGGTGTTGATGTGATGCAATTGCGCGTTCATGGGCGGGCTCCGATTTCATTTCGCGCACGATGCAGCATTCAAAGCCCAGTCGCGAGAAAAGGCATTTCGTTTTTGCGGATGCGGCCGCTTCTTAATTTCTTTATCTATAGACTTAATGGGCAATTGCTGCCGACATGATTGATGATTGGCTCCGCTTGCCCGCTAACGGCGTCCGGTACGCCAGTCTTCAAAGCGGGCATGCGCCAGAGCAAGCGATGCGACGAAGGGCGTGAACCCATGAAACGGCAGCGGTCGGCTCGATTGGAGCGGGATCGGCAGAGACTCCATCGGTTCGCCCAGTGCCAGTCTCGCAAGGGTCCGGCCGAGTTGCGCCGTCATGGCTATACCGCGGCCGTTACAGCCGATACCTCCGAAGAAACCTTCGCCGAACCGATAGAGGCGCGGCAGGAAATCCGGCGTCATGATTGCCGTTCCGGTCCAGACGATCTCGATATCCGGATGGCGCGGCAATCGGAGCTCGAATACGAGCCGGTCGACGACGGCGCGGCCGACACGCTCGAAGGCGCCGATCGGATTGATCGCCATGCCGCCGCTGATCAGCCTGTTGTTGCGATCGAGCCGGTAGGTGAAAAGGTTGGAGCGCGTATCGCCGACGGGACGCCGATGCGGTGCGATGCGCGCAACGGTCTCGGCATCGATAGGCTTCGTTGCCACCTGATAGACCCTGAGCGGCACGCCGGTTCGGCCCATGCGCGAGGCTATGCCGTCGGTAAAGGCGTTGGTGGCGAGAATAACAGCATTCGTCTCGATTTCGTGATCCGCGAAGCCGACGCGCCAGCCGCCGCCATCTCGTACGACGCGCCCGACTGTGCTGTTCTCGCGGATTACACCGCCGCGCTGCGTTGCCGCGCGCACAAGACCGTAGAGATAATTCAATGGATGGATGGTGCCGCCGGAATGGTCGAGCAATCCTCCTGAGTAGATGTCCATGCCCGTTTCGGCTCGGATAGCGCCGGCGTTGAGAAACTCGACCGGTCGGCCGAGTTCCGCCCAATCCTTTGCCCGCTGGCGCAGGATCATTGCCATGTCGTCGCCATAGGCTGGCTGCAGCCAGCCGGTCTGCGCGGCGTCGCAGGAAATATTCTCCTCTGCAATGGTCGCAAAGACCTGGTCGGCGCCCGCGCCGACGAGTGACAGCAGGGCGTCGGCCCTATCGCGCGCGAGCTTCCGGCGAACAGTAGCCGGGTCGACTTTGGCGAAATTCGGAACCACGAAGCCGGCGTTCATGCCGCTCGCACCTGCGCCCAATCGCCCGGCCTCGATGACCGTGACCGAGCGGCCGGCGCGGGCAAGATGAAGGGCTGCGGTCAGGCCGGTGAAGCCGCCGCCGATCACAACGACGTCGCAACGGGAAGGCGGGTCACGCGAAAGTTCGGGGGCAGGGCCGGCCGTCAACGTCCACAAGGTCGGGTTGGTGGGGCGGGCAGCACTGCTGGGCATCAGCGGACGATCTCTCAATAACTATGCCAGATGGCTATCACGACAGGTCAGCCGCTGATGGGGTTGCGCCAGGATGTTTTCACGCGAGGCGCGCCGATCGGTGCGCCTCGCAGTTTTTCAGAGTAGAATTACTGTTTACTTGATCTTGTCCTTGAGAGCCGAGACGTCTTCCATCTTCAGCTCGCCATCGGTCGTAACCTTGCCGTCGGCGATCTTCCAAAGGCGGAAGGGACCGGTGATATCGCCATATTGATCGAAGGAAACCGGCCCGATGACGCCTTCGTAGCGGATCGGCTTGCCTTCCTTGATCAGGCCGAGAGCCTTGGTGAACTCTTCCTTGCCGGCATAGATCGGCGTGCCCTTAGGGTCGACGACCTTAAAGATCGCCTCCTTCAGCTTGGAGGTGTCGTTGCCGGTAATGGCCAGAGCAAGACCGACGATCGCGCCGGCATCATAGGCGCGGTCTGCGGCTGGATTGGAAGGCTCGATGCCGGAGAACGTCTTGTAGTTCTTGTTGAAGTAGTCGGTCGACGGCGTCGGCGTCGTGCCGGACGAAGTGCCGTAGGCTTCCTTGAGGTAGTCGGCTCCAACGGAATCGATGAAGTCCGGGCTGTTCATGCCGTCATTGAGCAGGAACTTCTGCGGCCCGCCCTGCGAGATCCAGGTGCGGGCGATGGTCGCGCCGTCGACCGGCGTGCTGACGAGATAGAGGCCATCCGGGCTGCCAGCCATGCCGGCGGTGACTTCCGATGCGTAGCTCGACTGCTTCTCATTGTAAGGCGTCGTCGAGACGATCGTGCCGCCGAGCGCCTTATAGGCCTTTGAGAATTCGGCGACCATGTTGACGCCGAAATCGTTGTTGACGTGGATGATCGCCAGCTTCTTGAAGCCCTTGTCGATCGCATATTTGGCCGCCGCGATGCCCTGCAGCGAATCCGAAGTGATGGTCCGGAAGAAGATGCCGTTGGTCTTCCCGTCTCGGCCGAGAGAAGTCAGCGTCGGCGAGGAGGCGGCCGGCGACACCTGAACGATCTTGGCCGGTGCGGTGACCGAGGTCAGGATCGGGATCGTCACCGAGGAAATGATGCCGCCGATGATGGCCGGCACTTTCTTGACCTGCACGAGCTGAGTGGCGGCGTCGACGGCGACATTGCCCTGGCTCTGGCTGTCACGGGTATCTGTTGCCAGATCGCAGCCATGAACGCCGCCGGCGGCGTTGATGTCGCGAAAGGCCATCTCGACTGATTTCGCGCCTGCCTGGCCATATTCGCCGGCGGGGCCGGTCAGTTCCATCACGAGGCCGACCGTTACCTTGCAGTCGGCGGCATTGGCAGCACCGGCTGCGGCCAGAAGGGCCAGAGCCGCGGTGATTTGAAATATCGTCTTCTTCATCTTTGTTCCCCTTGTTCGGTCAACGATTTTCATTTCTGGTTTTTAGGAACCTGTCGGGTCTCCGGCATCTGCAGCCAGGTTTCATGCAGGTGCTGCCATTCGACGCCGTTGGGCGCCGATGAACTTGCGGTGAAAAGCGCGCTCGCCTGACGACGGCTATATGTGCCGGCGCGGGACTGGGCTTCGACATAGGCCAGGACAATAACGTCCTCGGTTTCGAAGCTCACGCGGATATCCGAAATCTCGATGGTGAAATCGCCATGAAAGCTCGCCCGGTTTGCCCGGATCAGCTCGATGGTTTCAGCGCGGCCGAAGATGCGGCCGGTCGGCGGGATCATGTGAAAAGCTTGACCGAAGGCGCGCTCGCAGCGGCTGAAATCGGTGTCGTCGGCGGTTGCCGCGTCGTACCAGGCTTCGAAGAAGCGATGGAAATCAATGACCTCGGCGCTGGCCTTCCGAAAGAGGGGCGATTCCTGGCTCATACCTTCCCCGCATTGAGGTTGTAGTGCATGATCGAACCGTGTCTGCCGATGCGGTCGCGCTCCAGCGTATAGACGTCGCCCTGCAGACCCGGACCTTGACTGATGATGCCGGCGATCTGCTGGCGGTCTTCATCCGAGAATGCAATATCCATGATCTTGGCATTAGCGAGCGCATGCGCCTGATTGCGGGCGCCGACGATGACGGCGGCGACCTGCGGCTGTTCCAGCACCCAGGCGCTGGCGATCGTGGCGATATCGACGCCATGGCGATCGCCGATGGCCTTCAACACGCCGAGCAGCGATTGGAACAAGTCCCAGCCGCCGAAGTCATCGATGATCAGCTTGTATTTGACCAGAGAGCGGTTTTCGAGTGGCATGTCCGGTTCAGGCTGCCCCAGCCATTTGTCGCTCAGGAAACCGCCGGCCACCGAGCCGTAGCAGAGGAATTTGACGTCGTTTTTGGCTGCCAGTTGCGCGAGCCCATGCGTTGGGCGTTGGTCTAGAACCGAATACTGCAGCTGCTGACTGACCAGAGGGATGCCAGCGGTGAGGATCTCAGCAATATGCGGCGTGTCGAAATTCGTCGTGCCGACATTGCGCACCTTGCCTTCGCGGCGCATTTCATCGAGCCAGCTCAGGGCCTCGAGATAGCCCGTCAGGGAATAATCCCACCAGTGAAACTGGACCAGATCGAGTTGCTCGGTCTTCAGTTTGCGCAGCGACTTGTCGACGATGCCGCGAATATAGTCGCGGCTGATCGTTGCGAGCTTCTCCAGATCAGGCACGAGCTTCGTATGCACCTTCATCGCGCTTGCAGCTTCGGCGCCGCGCTTGTTGCGAAGCCGTTCGCGCGCTTCGCCGATCAACTCCTCGACGCCCGTATAGATGTCAGCGCAATCATAGGTCCGAATGCCAACGTCGAAGGCGGCGATCAGGTCGGTCACGGCCTGGGCGCTATCGATGGTGCCGTGTCCTCCGGCAAGCTGCCAGCCACCGCGGATGACGCGTGAAATCTTGTATCCAGGGCTGAGCTCAAAAGTCTTGGCGGTCATGCGGTTCATTCTCCTTCAGGCAACGGCACGGCCGTCGTTTCGGCATGGCTGAATCGCCGCTTCCCCGTTCTGACGATCCGCAGTCTGCTTGCGCAGTTCGGGTCGGGGCAGGCGATTTCCGCGTCTGAGGTCATCCAGTCGTTCTTGTGGGTTGGGCGTTGCTTGGCCGCAAGCAGCGGCAGGACGGCTGAAATGGAGTAAATCGAAAAGCCCTGGCCTGATGGCAGGGACAGCATTTCGCCCTTGAGTTCAAAATAGTCGCCGGCTTTGGCGCCGCAGTAGATCGGCTTGCCCTCTGGAATGACGGCCTCGACCCTGAGGTCGAAAAGCTCGAAACTGTCATCGGCTTCAGCAGTCATCTCAGATCTCCGCGCGCTCGAATGTGACGTCGCAGGCACCGTTGCGCCGGATGACGCCGCAGGCTGCAGCGAATTGCTCGCGTTCTTCTGCGCGTACTTGCGCAACGACGCTGCCGGCAAGCCAGCCGATCGGGAACAGCAGGCGCGCGCCCGATCCATAGAACAGTCCGATATCGAAAATCGCGTCGGGATTGCCGCCCCACATGCGCGGCGGCACATAGCTCAGCACGATATCACCGGGCTGCGGCGTCAGCGTCGCATTCTCGGCTGGCAGGGCTGCGGCATAGGAGGCGCCCTTCAGATGTGCCGGCGGTATAGGGCAGGAGATTTCCGGCCCGGTCCACATGGCGTGAATGCCGCCGACCACGCGTTGTTCACTCAGATAGGTCCAGAGAAAGGCAACATTGTCGGGCGCCTTGGCATCCAGTAGCGGCGCAAAGACGCTGAGGCCAGAACGTGGTTCGGAGATTTTGATGGCGCGTTGGCTCATGCGGACATACCCCTCTTGGCTTCGGCTTCCAGTTTGCTGCGCAGGAAGGTAAACGGCCGGCTGATGTCTGCGACCAGTGCATCCCGCGCTTCCTTTGCATCTTGTGCCGCGATCGCCTTGACGATCGTGCGGTGATAATGGGCCGTGTCGACCTCACCCGCGTCCGAGAAGGCGTAGATGGCGACACGGATACAGGGGCCGGACTGCAGCCACAGGCTTTCGATCATCGGGATCAGCACGGCCGAGCCGCAGGCCCGGTAGATCTCGAAATGAAAGGCCTGGTTGAGCGTGACTTCGCGGTCGACGTCCTTCTTGTGCTTCAGTGCGCGCATCTCATCCCAGTCGCCGAGCATGCTCTCGATGATGGAGATCTGGCGCGAATTCATACGGGTTGCGGCGAGGGCGATCGCCTCGCCCTCAATGAGGATACGAGCGCGCAATAGATCATCCATGCGCTCGAGCGTGATCGGGGGCACGCGAACGGATCGGTTGGGAAGCGCTTCCAGTGCCTTCTCTGTGATGAGCCGGCCGAGTGCTTCGCGGACCGGCATGGTGCTGGTCATTAGCGCATCAGCCAGGCCGCGGATCGTCAGCACTTGGCTGGGCTCGAACAGGCCGCCGATCAGCGCGCGGCGCAGCTCGGAATAGACCCGGTCCTGAACCGTTTCGCGGCCCACGGGCGCAAGCTGTGCGGCAATCGGATCGCTCTTCTCGGCGGTGGCCTTTTGCATTCGAAATCCCTTTTTTCGGCTTGCAGAGTGGATTAAAGCTGATTAGCGTGATCAATGCAAGTGTGATCACAAATCAAATAATCAGGAAAGCGGCAACGATCGCTTTCCGGCCAGAGGGATCTCATGAGTACGACCACTGAACGGCATGGGGAGGAAGCCCGGCCGGTTCTGACCGCAAAGAACGTGGTGCGCCGTTTCGGCGGCATCACCGCCGTCGGCGACGTTTCGTTCGACGTACGGCGAGGCGAGATTCTCGGGCTCATTGGCCCCAATGGCGCCGGCAAGACGACGATGTTCGATCTGCTGGCTGGTAGCGTTGCGCCCAGCAGCGGCGAAATCACGTTGAATGGCATGCCGGTGGCGGGCGAGGCGGCGCATCGCCGTATCGGTCGTGGTCTCGGCCGGACGTTTCAGATCCCGCGGCCTTTCCCTAACTTGTCGCTCCTCGACAATGTGATGCTTGCGGCGCAGAACCAGGCCGGCGAGCGGCTATTGTCGAATTTCCTGCGTCCGTGGAGAGTGGCTGCTGAAGAAAGGGTCGCTCAAGCAAAGGCGATGGAACTGCTCGAGCTTGTCCATCTGACGCACCTGACGCATGAGCCTGCAAGAATATTGTCAGGCGGCCAGCGCAAGCTTCTTGAGCTTGCCCGCGTCATGATGGCCGACCCGGCCCTCATCCTGCTCGACGAACCGGCGGCCGGCGTCAACGCCACGCTTCTCGAGACGATCATCGACCGTATCCGCGATATCAATCAGCGCGGCGTCACCTTTCTGCTCATCGAGCACAATATCGATATGGTGACGCGTCTTTGTCACCGCGTGCTTGTTATGGCGAGTGGCCAGATTCTCTGCGAGGGTACGCCGGAAGAGGTTGCCCGCGATCCGCGTGTCATCGAAGCCTATCTTGGAGGCGCGGCATGAGCGAACCGGTCTTGAGCGTTCGCAATCTCGTCGCCGGTTACGAGCCCGGCGTCCCGATCGTGCGCGGTGCCTCGATCGACGTGGCAGAAAAGGAGATCGTCGTCGTCCTCGGCCCCAACGGCGCCGGCAAATCGAGCTTCATCAAGGCGATTGCCGGTCTCGTTCCGGTCGAAAGCGGCAAGGTGGAGCTGGCCGGCAAGGATATCACCCGCGCGCCGGCGCACAACATGGTGCGGCTCGGCCTCGCCTTCGTGCCGCAGACGGAGAATGTCTTCCCGCTGATGTCCGTCGAGGACAATCTGAAGGTGGCAGGCGGCATTCTGAAGCCGAAGGAGGTTCCCGCTCGCATTGAGGAAATGTATGCGACCTTTCCGGATCTCGCCCGTCATCGCCGCATTGCGGCGGGCAATCTTTCCGGCGGACAGCGGCAGATGCTCGCCGTTGCGCGTGCCCTCATCGTTCACCCGAAGCTTCTTGTCCTCGATGAACCCTCGGCGGGTCTTTCCCCGAAATTCGTCTCAATGGTCTTCGAGATGCTGACTGATATTCGCAAATCTGGCGTCACCATTCTGCTTGTCGAACAGAATGCCAAAGCGGCGCTTGCCATCGGCGACCGCGCCTATGTGCTCGTTGAAGGCAAGGACAGGCATGAAGGCGTGGCCTCCGAGCTCTGGAACGACCCTGTCGTCGCCGAGCTCTATCTCGGCCAGCGACCTGCGACCCCTAGAACAGGAGGTACGGCATGAACCTGCAATTCATCGTCGACGGGTTGCTGACGGGGTCTATGATCGGACTTGGCGCCATCGGCGTGACGCTGACCTATTCGATCCTGCGCTTTTCGAACTTCGCTCATGGCGATTTCATGGCTTGGGGCACCTATGCGACGCTTGCCGTCGTCAGCGCCATCGGGGCGATCTTCGGCAAGGTTGCGCCGATCGGTCCGCTTTCGTTCGGCTGGCCGCTGATTGTCGCGGTTATCGCCGCAATGGGTTTTACCGGCGTTCTTGCTCTTGCGCTCGATAAAGTCCTGTTTTCCAGGCTGAGAGCCAAGGGCCAGTCGATCATCGTCGTCATGGCGAGCTTCGGCGCTTCCATGGCTCTGCGCAGCCTGCTCGAATTCCTCTTCACGTCGCGCCCGGCCTATTTCAGCCGCGCCATCCAGATCGCCATGCCCGTTGGTTTCGGCATTCGCATCACGCCCGATCAGATCGCGCTTCTGATCGTCACGGCGCTGCTTGTCTTCGGCGTGCATATGCTGATGACGAGGACGCAGACGGGCCGTTCCATGCAGGCGCTGAGTCAAAATCCGGCGCTTGCCCGCGTCGTCGGCATCGATGTCGCCAAGGTCGTGCGCGTCACCTGGCTGATCGGCGGAGGGCTGGCCTGCGTCGCCGGCGTCATGATCGGAATTCTCGTGCAGATCCGCCCGCTGATGGGCTTCGACATGCTGCTGCCGATGTTTGCCGCCGCCATTCTCGGCGGTATCGGCAGCGTGCCGGGCGCGGTTCTCGGCGGCCTGATCATCGGCCTTGCCGAAGCGGTTGCGGTTCAGCTTGTCGGTGCGGAATGGCGCGCCGCCATCTCCTTCATAATCCTGATGGCGGTGCTGTTCATCCGGCCGATCGGCCTTTTCGGAGTGAGAGAGCGATGATGGATATTATTGGCTACGGCGCTTTCTTCCTGACTACGGCATTGGTCTTCTCCTTCATAACTTTGGGTCTGAACCTGCAATGGGGGCTGACGGGCCTCTTCAATGTCGGTCTTGCCGGCTTCGTCGCCATCGGAGCCTATACGTCGGCTTTGCTGACGACGCCTGATACGACAGGGCGCTTTGGTGGATTCGATCTGCCGATCCTTGTCGGCTGGCTGGGTGCCATGGTCGTGGCCGGTCTTGCCGCCGCCATTATCGGCGTGGCGACGCTTCGATTGAAATCCGATTATTTGGCGATCACTACCTTCGGTGTGGCCGTCGTCGTTCAGCTTGTCGCTCTGAACGCGCAAAAGCTGACCGGCGGTCCCTTCGGCATCGGTTTCATTCCGCGTCCTTTCGCAAGTCTTGCCGAGACGCCGTTGCTTTTCAACTTCGCTAATCTCGGCGTCGTGGTCGTCGTGTTGCTGATCGTCTACCTCGCGCTGGAGCATCTGGCGCGAAGTCCCTGGGGCCGCGTCTTGAAGGCTTTGCGCGAGGATGAGCGCGCCGCCGTCTCGCTCGGCAAGAGCGCCCGCTTCTATCGTGTTCAGGCCTTCGCCGTCGGCGGTGCGATCATGGGGCTTGCAGGTGCCATCCAGGCACATTTCATCGGCTTCATCGCGCCGGACAATTATGTCCCGATCCTGACCTTCCAGATCTGGGTCATGCTGATTGTCGGTGGCTCGGGCAGCAACAAGGGCGCCATCGCCGGTAGTGTTCTGGTCTGGGCGATTTGGGCCGGGTCCGGCGCGCTGACGAGTGTCCTCTTTTCGCCCGAACAACAAGCGCGCGCCGCTTCCCTGCAAATCGTGGCAATCGGCGTCATGCTCTGCATTATCCTGCTGGTGCGTCCGGGCGGCATTTTCGGTGACATGCCTCGGCGACGATCGGCAGTCGAGCTGCAACCGAAACCGGTCGCGGATGAGAGTAACGCCGCCTCGTAGGGCGGCGTTACGGAGAGCTGAATATTGTTTGCGCCCTTCTGCGCATCCCGGTTCGGACCATGTGTCGGATTGCGAGATCCGCGGACGCTAGCCTTTGACCGCTCCTGCGGTCATCGGGCCGGAAAGCTGCAGGTACATCACGAGGCCGAGGAGCGCTGGCGGCAGAGCGCCGATGATCATGACGGCTGACGCCAGCCCCATTTCACGCCGCCGCTGCTGGCAGCGAAGAAAAAGGAGGCTCCGACGGTCGTGGGAACGGCACGATTGAATGCACCATGAACACTTCGGTAGGCATTTTCCTGGCTGGTCGTTGAGATAGCGGTATCGATGCTGGAGCAGAAGGAGGTGGCAGGAGGTTCTTACGAGGCGGCTGCCCGGCGCTCCGGCCGCACGGCTATGCCTGTCTTGCCGACGACGCGCAGCGGGCTTTTGGAAACGGCGGGGGAGATGGTTGCCTTTTTGCCTTTGGTCACTCCCAGCCAGCGAAGAATCGCGTCAAAGCCGGGTTGGGCCGCCCGTTTGACCTCAGGGCTCATTTCAGCATCCATTCCGCAGAGCGTTGCGATTTCCTGAAAATCCACGCGTCCGGCCCTCAGCGGGGGACGCGACTGGAAGACGATGAGCCCGATCATGAAGCCCTTGAGATTTTCAAAGCTGCGGGGTTGCAGCAGCGGCGCGAGCCTCAGATCACAGAAATCAGAAATCTTGCGCTGGAAAACATCGGAGGCAGAATTTTTCTTTACGGGCATTATTCATTCCTTGCATGCGACCTTATCCAAAGGCCGGGGTGTGGCCCGCTAAAGCACGGAGGTTAACGAAGTGCAAACAACCGACCGACCGGCCGCTTTCAATTCTACAATGTGTCCGCATTTGCAAGCGGGAAGATGATCACGCTTGAGTTAGATGCTAAGATCTTCCTGCGGCCTCCAAGCGAGCGCGATATTTTCAGGCATGGCAGCCAAGACCATGAAAAAACTGTAACTTGCCCCGCGTTCCAATGAGAGCGACATTTGTCTTGCGCCGGAATGATGAGGTGAAAGACATGTCAGTCTTGGAAATGTTAGTCAGACGCCGGATGCAGGAAGAATATGCCAAGGGTACTCCGCCTGAGCGGATTAGCCGGCTCCTGCAGGAGTTCCTCAACGGGACAGAAGCCTCCCAAGCCGATGCTGCCCTGCGCCAGGCGCCCAACAGCCGATAGAAATCCAACAGGTAGAATGACGGCCGGCCCTCGAATTTTCTCGAAGGTCGGCCGCTTAGCGGATCAAGCAAGAGCCGGAATTTGGCCTGCTATTGCGCGCCGCCAGAGCCTGGAAGGCTCTCGATCACCGTCAGGATCTTGTATGCGGTCTTGATGCGTTCTGCGTTCGGGTAGTTCTTGTTCGCCAGCAGCACGATACCGATCTGCCGCCCGGGAATGAAGACCGCATAGGCGCCGAAGCCGTTGGTCGAACCGGTCTTGTTGAGCAAGACGTCCTTTTTCGACTGTTGTGGCGGGTTCAGCGGCTCGATCTTATGCGGGTCAAGCGCCATATCGGACGAATTACCGGCAAGCAGCCGGGCAAGCGTCGTCGGATAGGCGTAGGTCTCCCAGCCCAGGGCCTGGGTCGTGTTCCCAACGGTGTAGTAGCCGACATGGGTTGCAGCGATCGCGCGCTGCAAGGTGCCGTCTGTCAGCCCCGAACTATCCATATTGGCTTCGAGGACGCTGAGCATATCAGAGGCCGTCGTCTTGATGCCGTAGGCCTGCGCGTCGAAAACGCCGGGGCCTACCCGCAGCGGCTTGCCCTGCTTCGAATAGCCATAGGCATAATTGCGCATCTCGCCTGCCGGGACGTGAATATAGGTGTGCTTGAGCCCGAGACCGGCGAGGATCTTGTCCTGCATCAGCGTATCGAACGGCTGGCCCATGGCCCGCGCCGCCAGATAGCCGAACAGGCCGATGCTGGCGTTGGAGTAGAGCCGATAGGTGCCGGGAGCATAGGAGGGGTGCCAGCTGCGATAGTAGGCGACCATCTTGTCCTGATCGGTCACGTCTTTCGGGAATTGCAAGGGCAGGCCGCCGGCGGTGTAGGTGCCGAGATCGAGGAGACTGATCTTGTCGAAGCTGCCCCCCGCGAGTTCAGGCATATATTTCGTCGCCTTGTCGGAGAAGGACAGCTTTCCACTGACCTGAGCATAGGAGGCGAGCGCGGCCGTGAAGGTCTTGCTGACGGAGCCGACCTCGAAGATCGTGTCGTTCATGATCTTTTGGCCGGTTTCTTTCGAAGCAACACCGTAGTTGAAGACGTAGCGCTTGCCCTTGATGCTAATCGCAACCGCAAGTCCCGGGACGTCATTTTCTGTCATGAGCGGGCGGATAGCTGCGTCGACCGCCCGCTCCAAGCGGCCCTGGTCACCGCCATCAGCAGCATTGGCAGTAGCGCCATAGGCGAGGCAGCCGGCGACGATACCGAGCTTTCGCAGTGGAATGAAATGCGTGTTCAAGATGATATCCTCATTGTGATAACAGGCCTTGCCGTATGACATGGCCTGGCAGGCATGGCGCTGTTGGTAATGTTCAAAGGAGAATGCGGTCGTCGAATGCGTGAGTTTCAGATCGAGGCGGCAATGCGGCCGATCTCGGCGATGACGGCATTGCGTTCGTCCGCGGCAATTCCAGGTATCTCGCAATAGGCCGTAACGATGATGGGGGCGCGGTTTGAAGGCCACAGCACTGCGATGTCGTTGGCATTGCCGACCTTGTCGTCGCTTGTTCCGGTCTTGTCGCCCACCAGCCAGTTTTTCGGAAGGCCGGCGCGCAGGCGGGCATCTCCCGTCTTGGTCATGATCAGCCATGCAGCCAGCTGCGATCGCGATGCCGGCGAAAGCACATCGGTAAACAAGAGCCGCCGCAGGTTCTCCAGCATGGCGGCGGCTGTCGTCGTATCGCGCTGGTCGTCCGGCGTGTCGTGGTAGTTCAATTCGGGCTCTATACGGTCGAGATGCGTGATCTCGTCGCCGAGGCTCCGACAGAAGGCGGTCAATTCCTTCGGGCCGCCAAAGCTGGCAAGCAACAGGTTCGCTGCCGCATTGTCGCTGAGCGTCACGGCCGCCGCACAGAGTTCCGCGACGGTCATTCCTGTCTCGCCCACATTCGCTTCGGTCGCTGGCGAGTTACCGAGGAGGTCGCTTTTCGTGTAGTGAATGCGCCGATCGAGCTTTTCCTCGCCCTTGTCGACGCGTGAAAGCACCAGAGCTGCCACCAGCGCCTTGAAAGTGCTGCACATCAGGATGCGCTCGCCGGCGCGGTGCTCGATGCGCTTGCCGCTTCCCATGTCGAGAATGCTGACGCAAATGCGTCCTGGATGCTTGCTTTCGAGTGCCGCAAGCTGCGCTTCACCCGAATTATCGTCCGAGGCGCGCCCAATCCCGCTTATCCCCGCCAAAACAGGGAGCGCAAGCAAACTGCCGGCAAGGCTTTGCCGGCGTGACAATAAGATCGTCATCTTGTTTCCATTTCGATTCATGCTGAGCAGAAGCCTGCATATCAGGTCCCGCGGATGTCATTGGGACCTTGCAAATCAGCTTGCGAGGCGGACTATGCCGCTGCTTCGTGCCCTAGACAAACGATCAATTTTGGGCTTAGGCATGAGAAAAACTTGGGCTTAGGACACAATGGACATCTCACAGCTTCCGCTGAACGCCCTGCGCGTCTTCGAGGCCTCGGCGCGACATTGCAGTTTCACACGGGCGGGGTTGGAGCTTCGGGTAACTCAGACCGCAGTCAGCCATCAGGCCAAGGCGCTGGAGGACGTGCTGGGGGTGACGCTCTTCAAACGCCTGCCTCGCGGCCTTGCTTTGACCGACGAGGGACATGCGCTGCTGCCGGTGCTGACCGATGCGTTTCGCCGCATGAGCGCCACGCTCAGCCAGCTGGAGGAGGGGAATTTTGCCGAGATCCTCACGGTCGGTGTCGTCGGCACTTTCGCCATTGGCTGGCTCTTGCCGCGCCTCGGCAGCTTCAAGGCGCAGCATCCGCATGTCGACCTGCGCTTGAAGACCAACAACAACCGCGCCGACATGGTGCTCGACGGGCTGGATTTCTTCCTGCGTTTCGGCGACGGCGCTTGGCATGGGACCGAGGCGATCCATTTGATGGATGCGCCGCTGTCGCCTGTTTGCACGCCTGCTATTGGCGAGCGATTGCGCACGCCTGCCGATCTTGCCGATGTTGAACTGTTGCGATCCTACCGGATCGATGAATGGTCGCTGTGGTTCAGGGCCGCGGGCTTGCCGCCTCCTCATCTCCGGGGTTGGATGTTCGATTCGTCGCTGACGCTGGTCGAGGCCGCGGCACGCGGCGTTGGCGTCGCGCTCGTCCCCGTTGCCATGTTTTCGCATGACATCGAAGCCGGAAGGATCATGCAGCCGTTCCGGATCACAGCTATGACCGGAAGCTACTGGTTGACGCGGCTGAAATCGCGGGCGGAAACAGCATCGATGAAGGCGTTTCGCCAGTGGCTGCTTGCGGAAATCGAGGAAATGCCGGGATAGGGCACGCAGCCGAAAACGACCCCAGACTTGCGTCTGGAGCCGTTCGATCCGAAGCCCTTGAAGTGTGGTTAGCCTTCAAACGACCGGCGTTGGTGCGTAGCAGCCGCCTCAGCTGGCGAGCTTGAGCCTCACGGCGCCGGTCCGTGCGCCCGAGCGCACCGTCTTGAAACGGCCGACCAGACCGGCAAGTTCGTTGCTGATATCGGCAAGGTGGCGGGTCGAGGCGTTCGTCTCTTCCATCAGCGCCACATTCTGTTGAGTCATCTGATCCATGTTGCGGACGGCGGAGTTGATCTCGCTGATGCCGACGGCCTGTTCCTGTGCCGAGCGGGCGATGGCGCCGACATTTCTGTCGATGGAGGCAACCTGGTCGCCGATGAGCGCCAGTGCCTCGCCGGTGCGATTGACCAGCTCGACGCCGCGGCGGACGTCATTCGACGACCGGTCGATCAGGTCCTTGATCTGCTTTGCGGCGCTGGCCGAACGCTGGGCCAGTTCACGCACTTCCTGGGCGACGACGGCAAAGCCCTTGCCCTGTTCGCCCGCTCTGGCAGCCTCGACGCCGGCATTCAATGCCAGAAGATTGGTCTGGAAGGCGATGTCGTCGATGACGGAGATGATATCGGTCATCTTGCGCGAAGAGGTTTCGATATCGTCCATGGCCGAGACGGCCTCCTGGACGACCTGCCGGGAGCGCTCGGCCTCGGACGCCGATTCCTTGACGATCGCCTGCACTTCGCGCGTCCGCTCGGCCGTCTGTTCGGAGATCGTGGTGATCTGTTCGATGGCCGCCGCGCTTTCCTCCAGCGCGGACGCTTGCTGTTCCGTACGCCGCGCCATGTTGTCGGCGGCCGAAGAGATCGATCCGGCTTCGTCGCGGACGCGGGTCACCGAATCCTCGATGCGCTGCATTGCTGTCCCGAGAGAGCCGAGCGATGCGTTGTAATTGCTCTTGAGAATTTCGAACTCAGCGGAGAGCGCTTCTGTGATATCAGCCGTCAGATCGCCGTTTGCCAAGCCGTTCAGCGCGACGCCGAGCGCGTTGAGCGCGCGCTCCTGTTCCTGTTGTGCTGCCGCCCGCTCGCTTTCCGCCCGGTCTCGTTCGTCGGCCAGCACCTGAAGATAGACGGAGATGCCGTAATCCATGTCGACGAGGGCTGCCTTGATGATAGCCGACAGGCGACGCGACAGTGCCTGTTCATGCTTGCGCTGCAGCATGCCCTTGAGCTGCTGTGCGACGATTGCGCGCACCATGCCCTCAAGGATCACGGCATAGCCGCCGATGTACCAACGCGGCTCAAGCCCGAGGCGCGCATGAGTGCGGCCGACGGCCGAGACCGCTTCGACATAGTCCGGGCCATATTTGCCTGATGCGATCGTCTTCCAATGCTCTTGCTGCTTGGATTTCGCATGTGCCACATGCTGCTGCGACGAAAAGAACTTCGACATTGCCGGATGCTTGACGATCTTCTCGTAGAAGACGTCGAGAGAACCTTTGACGGCAAGTTCGATAATCGGTTGCAACTCCGTAAGGGCCTGCCGGGCATCTTGCCCCAGTCCCACGAAGTCGAGCCGGTCGTCCAACTCGTTCATTTTCGATGCACGCACCATGATCTGCTCCAATGAAGAAATTACAAGCAGTTAGGGCACAGTCATGGTTAAAAATTTATTAGATCGGCGGTTGTTTTYGCGTCTCGACCCTGCGCATTTCCGCGCACCCGTCGGCGCTTAGGCGGCTCGGTGCATCGTTGTCCGGCTTGACTCGATCTGCCGAAGGCTGATTCACATCACCACTTATTTCGCCGTGGAGCGTTTGGCATGGGAAGCTTAGAGTCGGCAGATGGATAAAGCGCAACAGCTCCCATTGTCGTTGCGGCGTGTTGTCGATCCCATCCAAACCGAGAGCGTGGTCAGACGCTGCCCGCAAATGTAAATTTTGCGGGCAGTTACAATGATCGCCTGACAAGCTTGTTTCGCTTCGATTGCTCAGCGCCATCCGAGCGCGGGAGCGACGTGGGTGAGGATGGCCTCGATCACATGCGCGTTGTATTCGACACCGAGCTGGTTGGGGACCGTCAAAAGCAGCGTGTCGGCTGCCGCGATGGCCTCGTCCTTCGCCAATTCCTCGATCAGCACATCCGGCTCGGCGGCATAGCTACGGCCAAAGATGGCCCGCGTCTTTTCATCGATGAAGCCGACTTTGTCGGCATCCTTGCCGCTGCTGCCGAAATAAGCGCGGTCGAGATCGTTGACCAGCGCGAAGATACTGCGGCTCACCGAGACACGCGGTTCACGCTTGTGGCCGGCCTCTTTCCATGCCTCGCGAAAGACCCTGATCTGATCGGCTTGCTGGACATGGAACGGCAGGCCGGTCTCGTCGTCCTTGAGCGTCGAGCTCTGCAGGTTCATGCCGAGCCTCGCCGCCCATGCGGCTGTTGCGTTGGAGCTTGCGCCCCACCAGATTCGGTCGCGCAGACCCTCGGAATGCGGTTCTAGACGCAGCAAACCGGGCGGATTGGGAAACATCGGCCGGGGGTTGGGTTGGGCAAAACCTTCGCCGCGCAGGATGTCGAGCAGCACCTCCGCATGCCGCCGGCCCATGTCGGCGTCGCTCTCGCCTTCGGTCGGCTCGTAACCAAAATGCCGCCAGCCGTCGATCACCTGTTCGGGAGAGCCGCGGCTGATGCCGAGCTGCAAGCGGCCTCTGGCGATCAGATCGGCCGAGCCGGCATCTTCCGCCATGTAGAGCGGGTTCTCGTAGCGCATGTCGATGACGGCGGTGCCGATTTCGATGCGGCTGGTCTTGGCGCCGACCGCCGCCAGCAGCGGAAATGGCGAAGCAAGCTGGCGCGCGAAGTGATGCACACGAAAATAGGCGCCATCCGCGCCGAGTTCTTCGGCGGCGACTGCGAGATCGATTGACTGCAGAAGTGTGTCGGAGGCAGAGCGCGTTTGCGATTGGGGTGAGGGTGTCCAGTGGCCGAATGAAAGGAAACCGATCTTCTTCATAGGCCCACTCCATAGTGCTTGGTTCGCTCAAGCCTATCTCATCGCATGATTTCGACCGGGGATACAAGCGCGGTGAAGGTATCTCGCCTGCGCCTCCAGCCTACCTCCAAACAAAAAGAGCCCGCAATTGAGCGGGCCTAGAATATTGTAGCCTTGGAGGCCGCTGCACCGCAGCCTCCGGCTGAAGGTCGTTATTTCGCGGGCTTGATGGAGCCGATGATGTCGAGCACTTCCTGCTTATGCTTGTCCTGGTCCTCCTTGGAGCCCCAATAGGTTAGCACGAGGATCTTGTTCGGCGCCGGAGAAAGCACGCCAAGATTGATGTTGACTGCCCCGTTTTCGTCGGTGCCCTGCCAGTTCAGGATCGAGAGCTTCATCCCGTTGACTTCGTTGCTGTCGTCGTCCTTGCGGGTGCTGTCATCGACCTTGACACCGTTCTTGTCGAGAAAGCTGATGGCATCGCCGACGACTTTCTCGACGTTGTCACCGCTTGCAACATCGAGTGCAAAATAGATGGCCGAGTCCGGTGAGTTCGCGTCGATACCGGATTCGGTTTCCTTCGGCTTCCAGCTATCGGGAACGGTGACGCTGGCAACCGGCGCGTCGCTCGGGAAGGCGAGCGTCTTGGCATTTGCAAGCATCGGGAATGCCACGAGTGCAGCGGCGAGAAGTACTATCTTTTTCATGGGGGCCTCAATTCGTCCGTGAGCTATGGTTTCAAGTCAATCCCCTTGGGTGCAGGGCCTGACGTGGTTGCCGGCCGCTGTCATGGCGGCCGAAAGGGTGTCGCCGATTTCAGCTGCCCGAGGCGATCTCGAAATCCTCATCGAAGGACGAGGTCTTGCCCGAGGTCATGTCATGCAGCGTGTAATGAAGCTTGTATTTTCCGGCGGATAGACCATCCACGGTCAAGGTCATGTCGAACTTGAACTCCATATTCTGCTTGTGGCTCTGCAGGCGTGTATCCATATAGCCCTGCTTGCCCCAAAGGACCTCGCCGCCGGCATCGACAATGTCGAGATCGGCAATCAGGTGCATTTCATAGAGATTGCCGGGCAGCTGCTTCCAGCCATAACCGATCGGTTCGCCATAAGTGATGATCGGTTCGCCGGGCTTGAAAACCTTCGAGTCGCGCTCCTTGTAGACGCCATAGCCATCGGATGTCTGGGAGACGAACACCACGTTCTGTTGCGAAAAGGGAACCTTGCTCCAGGCCTCGACCGTGGCCTTTTGCGCCGCAGCGAGATCTGCCAGCGGATCGGCATGTGCTGCGGTTGCAAGGGAAGCTGCGAGTATCAGTCCAAGGGCTCGTCGCATGATACTCTTTGATCCATACAGCAGGTTGTTGATGAAGGAGACGCTGTAAGGAAGAGGAGACGCCACGACGTCTTACGCCGCGGTGTCTGCATCTTCCGGCCCGCCCTATTCGTGGATGGTGTAGTTGCCCAGCTCGCACAGGTTCTGGGTGTCGGTCGTCGTGTCGAGATTGGATCCCTGCTCGAACTCGAACTTCATGTCGTATTTGCAGACGGCCCGGCCGTCGCCGATCATGATTTCAACACTCTCGCCGGGGCTTAGTACTTGCTTGCCGAAGACATCGTCTTCCCAATTGTTGACGCCGACCGGTGAGGTGTAGAAGTTGGTGAGAACGGACTTGGTGCCATTCTTGAGCGTGAAGACCAGGTCTTCGGCATTTGCTACGCCCGTAAGGCAAAAGAACACTGCCGACCCCGCCAAGGCGAAGCGAAATCTCGTCATGGAATTATGCCCTTATGAAAAAGCTGTGACGTAATTCTTCTAAGACTTTCGATAGGCGGGAGCCATATATATTGCGCGCAGTGTCGGCCCATTTTTGGGTCGAAACCTCAGCTCGAGGGTGAGGAGCCGCGTCGGTGACAAATTAAGCGCTGGCGACGCACAATTCCGATCATCCGCGGTCAGCGACCTGCTCGTTTTCGACATCGAGGGAGGGTCAATTCCGCCCTGAACGAAATTGCTTTCAGCGGGCGATTCGCGTCGAGAGGATAATGGACGACAACGTTCGTTCGACCCCGTCGATCTTGCCGATTTCATCGATCAGCTGATCCAGTTCGGAAATTGATGGCGCTGCGACGATGGCGATCAGGTCGAAGGAGCCGCTGACGGAGTGAAGCGTCGTCACGGCATGGATCGCGTCCAGCGAAGCCGTCACGGCAGACAGCGCCTTCGGCGCAATAGTGATCAGAACATGCGCACGGATAAGGCCGGAAAGATAGGCTTCCGAGAGCCGCACGCCATAGCCCGCAATCACGCCTTCCCGTTCCAGTCGCTCGAGCCGGGCCTGGACCGTCGTTCGTGATAGCGAGAGCTTTTTGGCCAGCGTCGCCACCGGCATGCGGGCATTCTGGCCCAGCAACGCCAGCAGCTCGCGGTCCTTGCCTGTTACCTGCATGATAGTTCCTGCATTTTGCAAAACATGATCGTCATATTGCGCAATTTTATACAACGAAATGCGTTTTTTGTCGCTATGAATCGTTCAGCCGCTGCCTACACTTATAAAAATCTTATTCATGAAACGCAGGGGAATAATATGAAAGACATAGTGGTCATTGGCGCAGGCAAAATCGGCGGCGCGATTGCTTTGATGCTTGCCGAAACCGGCGATTACAAGGTCGTCGTCACCGATCGCAGCCCCGAGCAGCTTGCCAAGATCGACCGCCACGCCGCGATTTCGACCGCAGCTGTCGATATTACCGACCGCGCGGCACTGGTGGATGTTTTGAGCGGAAAGTTCGCCGTTCTGTCGGCAGCTCCCTTCCATCTCACCGGCCTTGTCGCCGAAGCGGCGCTCGAAGCAGGCGTTCACTACCTCGATCTCACCGAAGACGTCGCGACGACGAAGAAGGTGGAAGAACTGGCTCAGAACGCGAAGACTGCATTCATTCCGCAGTGCGGTCTGGCACCGGGCTTCATTTCCATCGTTGCCAATGATCTCGCCAAGCGTTTCGACAGCCTCGACAGCGTTCGCATGCGCGTCGGCGCGCTGCCGCAGTATCCGTCCAATGCGCTCAACTACAATCTGACCTGGAGCACGGACGGCCTGATCAACGAATATATCGAGCCGTGCGAAGCCATCGTTGAAGGCAAACTCGTCACCGTGCCGGCTATGGAAGAGCGCGAGGAGTTCTCCCTCGACGGCGTTACTTATGAGGCTTTCAACACCTCCGGTGGCCTCGGCACGCTCGCCAAGACACTCTCCGGCCGTGTCCGCACGATGAACTATCGCACGATCCGCTATCCCGGCCATCAGGCGATCATCAAGGCGCTGCTCAACGACCTGAACCTCAAGAACCGCCGCGATGTGCTGAAGGATCTGTTCGAAAATGCACTGCCCGCCACCATGCAGGACGTCGTCGTTGTCTTCGTAACGGTCTGCGGCTGGCGCGATGGTCGCTACATGCAGGAAACCTATGCCAACAAGGTCTATGCGGGCATCGTTGCCGGCAAGAAGATGAGCGCCATCCAGATCACCACGGCTGCCGGCATCACGACCGTGCTCGACCTGCTTGCCAATGGCAAGCTTCCGGCCAAGGGCTTCGTCTGCCAGGAAGAAATCGATCTTGCCGATTTCCTCGCCAATCGCTTCGGCCAGGTTTATAGCCTCGAAAAGATCCGCATGAGAGAAGCAGGCTAAGCATCGCTTGCATATGATCATTTGCATGTGGCGCCCATTGGGCGCCACATTTGTTTTGCGGTTGCTAAAGCATGGCGCACAGAAGCGAGCGCTTGCGATAGTGATATGAGTAAAACCAGGAACTAAGCGCAAGGCTGAATCTGAAAGATTGCGCGGCGTTTCAGCCGATCAAGCCGTTCAGGATCTCGATGGGATGTGGGGTGGTTTGGCGATCCATTTTGGCAACCTGCGAACGACAGGAAAAGCCTGTCGCCATGACCACGTTTTGGTCGCTCTTCTCGGCGATCTTGGCCTGCCAGCTCATGGCGTAGAGCTTTTCCGATATGGCCCGATTGCGCACCTCGTGGCCGAAGGTGCCGGCCATGCCACAGCAGCCGACGTCGGCAATATCGAGTTTGATGCCCAACTTCTGGAACAGCAAAGACCATTGTTTGAGGGCAGCAGGCGCGTTCGTCCGCTCTGTGCAATGGGGCAGCAGCGTAAAGCGCTCCTGGAAGGAGGTTCGCGGTTGTGGCAGGCGTTCCAGATTGGCCGCGAGCCATTCCTGAAGCAGCAGCACCGGTGCCTGCAGCCGGGCAGAGGGCAGGGCGGCATATTCGCTGCGATAGGTCAGCGTCATCGAAGGATCGATGCCGACGAGCGGAATGCCCATTTGCGAGATGCGGTCGAGATAGTCACGCGATTTCGCCGCCTCCTTTTCGAAACGGCCGAGATAGCCATGCACATGCAGGGCCTTGCCGTTCGGCTGCGAGGTGGCGAGCCAGGGTTTCACGCCCATTTTCAGGATGAGCTTGAGTGCGGCAATGACGACGGCCGGGTCGAAATGAGTGGAGAAGACGTCGGCGACGATAACGACTGCGCGGGCGCGTTCCTCCTCCGAGAGCTTCTCCAGCTGTTCAGGAGTGGCGATCCTCACGCCAAGACGATCCGCCTCCCGTTCGAGTGAAATCGCGGGCATGGCCGGAAGCGCGGTGAGACCGGCAAGTCGCATCAGGGCCCGGCCGGCACCGGAACCGGTCAACAGATTGTAGGCGGGCTTGAAGCGCGCCATCAGTGGCAGCGTCGTTTCGATGGCGGCGACGATCGGATCCTTCAACGGCCTGAGATAGCGGCCGTAATAGAGCTCCAGAAACTTCGACCGGAAGGCGGGAACGCTGACCTTGACTGGACATTGGCCCGCGCAGGCCTTGCAGGCGAGGCAGGTGTCCATCGCCGCCCGCACCTCATGCGAGAAGTCGTCTCGGTTCGCCGGATTGAGTGAGTTGATCACTCGTCGGAAAAGGTTGGCAAAGCGGTTGGCGCGACGCTGCGCCTCGGCCTCACGCCGGGGATCGACACGCCGCTCCGCAAGGAGGCGTAGCCATTCGCGCATCAGCGCTGCGCGACCCTTCGGCGAGTAGCGCCTGTCGCCTGTCGCCTTGAAGGACGGGCACATTGGGCTCGCGGCGTCGAAATCGAAACAGGCGCCGTTGCCGTTGCAATAGGCAGCATTATCGAAGGCGGCGCGGATATCATTGCCGATGATGCGATCGAGATCGCCGCGCAGCGGCACCTCGTCGATCTTGAGGAGCGGCCGCGATGAGCCCGAGGCGATCTTGCCCGGGTTGAGCCGGTCGCCGGGATCGAAGGCGCGCTTAATCTCCTGCAGGCTCGGATAGAGGTCGCCGAAGTAGTCGGGTACATATTCCGAGCGCACGCCCTTTCCGTGCTCTCCCCAGAGCACGCCGCCATATTTGCGGGTGAGAGCAACGACGCCGTCGCTGATCTTGCGAACGAGTGGTTGATGGTCGCCGCGCGTGAGGTCGAGGGCCGGACGTACATGCAGCACGCCGGCATCGACGTGGCCGAACATGCCGTACTCAAGGCCTTCGGCATCGAGAAGGGCCCGAAATTCACTTATATAGGCTGCTAGATGCTCGGGCGGGACGGCCGTATCCTCGACGAACGGCACGGGGCGCACCGGCCCTTCCACATTGCCGAGCAGGCCGACAGCCCGCTTGCGCATCGACCAGATCGCCTCGATCTCCGGCCGTTCGCGGGCGATGGTGTAGCCCTTATGGCGGGCAGGCGCACCGGCGTCGAGAACCGTTGTCACCTCGGCGAGCTTGCGCTCCAATTCCGCATGGTCGTCGGCCAGCACCTCGACGATGTTGATGCCGTTGGCCGGGCCGGATGGATCCTCGGGAAAGAAGCGGGCAATGCCGGTCCAAACGATGTCGGCCTTTGCGAGACCTAGCACCTTTTCGTCGACCGTTTCGACCGAGGCGACCTTCATCGCCACCAGCAGCCGGGCATCTTCGAGCGCCGTATTGAAATCGTCGTAGCGGATGTTGATGAGCGCGGCTTGCGCCGGGAGCGGCAGAACATTGAGCTCGGCCTCGGCGATCATGGCAAGCGTGCCTTCAGAGCCGCAGAGGATCGCGTTGAGATCGAAGCGGCCATCCTCGCGCCTGATATGGGCGAGATCATATCCGGTCATATAGCGATTGAGCTTCGGGAAGGTGGCCTCGATGAGGTCGCGCTTGTCATTCGCGATCCGGTCGACGGCCCGGTAGATCTCGCCAATCCGATCAGGCCGTGCTTTGATCTCTTCCAGTGCAGCGCCGTTGAGCGGACGTGACCACCAGTCGCTGCCGTCCGAGAGCACGACGCGAAGGCCGAGAACATGGTTGCTCGTTTTGCCGTACAGGCACGAACCCTGGCCGCAGGCATCCGTGGAGATCATGCCGCCGATCGTGGCGCGATTGGAAGTGGAAAGCTCAGGCGCAAAGAACAGCCCATACGGCTTGAGCGCCTTGTTCAGCTGATCCTTGACGACACCAGCCTCGACGCGGGCGATCTTTCGAACTGGATCGATCTCCACAATCCGGTTCATATGTCTGGAGCAGTCGACAACGACGCCTGAGGTCAGCGATTGTCCGTTCGTTCCTGTGCCGCCGCCGCGGGGTGCAATCGTGATGTCGGAGAAAGCGGGCTCCGACATTGCTGCTGCAATGATCTTCAGGTCGTCGGCGCCGCGCGGATAAAGAATGGCGGCGGGCTTAAGCTGATAGATGGAGTTGTCGGTTGAAGCGACCGTCCGGGCGCCTTCATCCATCTCCACGTCGCCGCAAAAGCCGAGTGCAGCCAGCCGACGCGCGAAGGCGCCGATCTGGTGTTGCAAACTGTCTTTCGCCGAAACGAGGCGTGGTATCATGGTACGAAGGCTTCCGGCGTTCTACGCTATGACTAGAGCATTCCGTTTTCTAAACAGAATTATGGAAATACTCTATCTCTTTGTTTTCGCGCAATTCCGGACGCATAACCGCTTTGCGCTTTGACGGGAATTGCCCTAGCGTCGGAGAGCTGCGCAGGCCCTTTCGATGCGATCGAGAGCTTCGACGAGATCGGCTTCCGATGTCGCATAGGAAATGCGGAAATACGGTGACAATCCGAAGGCAGAGCCGGGTACGACGGCGACATGCGCTTCATCAAGCAAATAGGCACAGAAATCCGCATCCGTGGCGATGGTCTTTCCGGATGGCGTCGTCGTGCCGAGAACGCCTGCGCAACCCGAGAACGTGTAGAAGGCGCCTTCCGGCACGAGGCAATCCAGGCCTTCGATGGCGTTGAGTCGGCTGACGACGAGGTCGCGACGCTTCTGGAAGCTTGCAGTGCGTTCCTTGAGGAAATCCTGCGGGCCATTCAGTGCTGCGATGGCGGCTGCCTGACTAACCGAGCAGGGGCACGAGGTTGCCTGGCTCTGGATGACGGCCATGGCTTTGATCAGCGCCTTCGGGCCACCGGCGTAGCCGATGCGCCAGCCGGTCATGGCATAGGCCTTGGAGACGCCATTGACGGTCAGTGCTCGGCTCCTGAGCCGCGGCTCGATTGCAACGGGCGTCGTGAAACGGAAGCCGTCATAAACGATGTGCTCATACATGTCGTCGACCATCAGCCAGACATGCGGATGACGCAGCAAGACCTCGATCAGCGGCAGATAATCTGCTTCCGAATAGGCCGCGCCCGATGGATTCGACGGCGAGTTGAGCAACAGCCAGCGCGTCTTCGGGGTGATGGCCTTTTCAAGCTGGTCCGCCTTGAGACGGAAGCCGGCCGCGGCGTCACACGGGATAAGCACGGGCACGCCGCCGCAGATCTCGACGATATCGGAATAGGAAGTCCAGTACGGCGTAGGGATGATGACCTCGTCGCCCGGATTGATCGACGCCATAAATGCATTGAACAGGATCTGCTTTGCGCCGGCGGCGACCGTAATCTCGTCGACGGCGTAGTCGATGCCGTTCTCGCGCAGGAACTTGCCGGCGATCGCCTTCTTGAGTTCGGGCGAGCCGTCGAGAGCCGTGTACTTCGTCTCTCCGCGGTCGATGGCGGCCTTCGCAGCTTCCTTGACATTGTCAGGCGTATCGAAATCCGGTTCGCCGGCGCCAAGGATGATGACGGGCAGGCCTTCGCGCTTCATCGCGTTGGCGCGTGCGCCGATCTGCAGGATTGTCGACACGCCGATGGAGGCGATGCGCGAAGCGGGCTTAAAACCCGCTTCCTCGATGGTGGTGGCGATCGTCATGGAGCTTACTCGATGTCGAAGGAAACGCCCTGAGCCAGCGGCAGGGCCTTGGAATAGTTGACGGTGTTGGTCGCCCGGCGCATGTACGCCCTCCAGGCGTCCGAGCCGGATTCACGGCCGCCACCGGTTTCTTTCTCGCCGCCGAATGCGCCGCCGATTTCAGCGCCCGACGTGCCGATGTTGACGTTGGCGATACCGCAGTCGGAGCCATCTGCCGCGAGGAAGCGCTCGGATTCCTGCATGTCGCGGGTGAAGATCGACGAGGACAGGCCGGCGGCTACCGCATTGTGATCCTCAAGGACTGCATCGAAGTCGTCATAGGGTATGACGTAGAGGATGGGCGCGAAGGTCTCTTCGAAGACCGGGCCGGCCTGCTTCGGCATTTCCACAAGTGCCGGCTTGACGTAGAAGCCATCGGCATGGCCGACATCGACGCGCTCGCCGCCGGTCACCGTGCCGTCATGCGACTTTGCTTCCGCAATCGCCTTCTGCATGCCGTTGAATGCTGCCTTGTCGATCAGCGGGCCAACGAGCGCGGAAGATTGCAGGGGATCGCCGACGGAGACGCTCTGGTACGCCTTCTTCAGGCGCGGCACGAGCTGATCGTAGACGCTCTTGTGAACGAAGAGGCGGCGCAGCGTCGTGCAACGCTGGCCGGCTGTGCCCATGGCGCCGAAAGCGATGGCGCGCAGTGCCATGTCGAGATCGGCGGACGGGCAGACGATGCCGGCATTGTTGCCGCCGAGTTCGAGGATGGCGCGTGCGAAGCGCTTGGCGAGCCGCGGTCCGACATCGCGGCCCATGCGGGTCGAGCCTGTTGCCGAGACGAGCGGCACCTTGGGGTGATCGACCAGAACTTCGCCGATGGCGCGGTCGCCGATCAGCAGCTGCGACAGACCTTCCGGCG
This sequence comes from Rhizobium sp. BR 315, assembly GCF_050577975.1. NCBI lineage: Bacteria > Pseudomonadati > Pseudomonadota > Alphaproteobacteria > Hyphomicrobiales > Rhizobiaceae > Rhizobium > Rhizobium sp. BR 315. The sequence goes on from NZ_JARWKZ010000029.1 coordinate 62,652, forward strand.
CATCGCCGAAGCGGGCAAGAGCACGGTCGAGAATTGCCTGCGAGGCCAGCGCCGTCAGCGGTGTCTTTTCAGAGGGCTTCCAGACGATGGAATCGCCGCAGATCAGCGCGAGCGCTGCATTCCACGACCAGACGGCGACCGGGAAGTTGAAGGCAGAGATGATGCCGACAACGCCAAGCGGGTGCCAGGTTTCCATCATGCGGTGGCCCGGACGTTCGGTGGCGATCGTCAGGCCGTAGAGCTGGCGAGAGAGACCGACGGCGAAATCGCAGATATCGATCATTTCCTGGACTTCGCCGAGGCCTTCGGAGCGGATCTTGCCGGCTTCGATCGAGACGAGGCGGCCGAGATCGTCCTTGGCAGCGCGCAGCTCTTCGCCGAGCAGACGGACCAGTTCGCCGCGCTTGGGAGCGGGCACGAGACGCCAGGCGCGGTATGCGGCATGCGCCTTCTCGATCCGCTCGGCCGCTTCAGCTGCCGAAACGGTCTTGAGGTTGCCGATCTTCTCGCCGGTAACCGGAGAATAGGACGGCATGTCGCCTTGTGTGTAGAGCGCTTTGTCGACGCCGAGCTTTTCGAGGATGGCGGCAGCTTCGGCTGCGACGGAAATGTTCTTTGCTGCGATGTTCATCTTTTGAAACTCCACTTGTCTTTGATCGAAGGTGCGAGCGGCGCTCGGGCCGCGTCGCATCACTCGGCTGCGTCTTGTTTGGACAGCGCCTGCAGGCAGGCGTCGATCGATGCCTGCTCGATGCCGGCATAATGGTCGAATTCGTTCAGCACCTTCATTCCCAGATCGGTTTCGAAGCGCTTCTGGTTCGGGCTTGCGACAAACTCCTGCTGGGCGCCGTCACCAAGGTTGGACTGGAAGATACCTGCGGCGCTGACGGGAAGGAAGTCCTCGTAGACGATGGGGTCGAACTGAACGAGCCCCTGATTGATCAGCGCTTCGATATCGCCGCGGGTCGTTGCTGCGGCCTTGCCCTTGGCCGTCAGCGAATAGGTGAAATAGCCGAGGCTCTCGGCGCGGATAGCCGACCAGTCATCGGGGAACTCGGCAAAGCTCTGGGCAAGCGCGGCCTCATAATCGCGCGCGTTCGATCCGTCGGCCGCAGGCCGCACGATCTTGCGCGAGTTGTCCAGCAGCTTGTCATAGAGCGCACGGCCCTTGGGCGTCAGGGCGATGCCGCGCTGCTCGATTTCGCCGAAGCGTGCGGTATGCGACGCGGTTTCCCAGACGCCGTCGGCATTGCGGAAGGAGACGGGCTCTTCGAGCGCCTTGAACGAAGTCTGGCGCAGCAGGATCGGGCAGGCGCGCGTCGGCGGGCCCTCGACGACGGCCTTGGGCGCAATGCCGTATTCGGGCATCAGCGACTGAACCTGGTCGATGTCGAGCGTGCGCGGCGTCAGATGGTTGATGTGCGGCCCCTTGAACGACACGACATCGGCGATCAGGCGATGAGCATCGTGCAGACGATGATACATGGCGGCATCGACGTTTGCTTCATCGTGCCAGCGGAAGGTCTTAAGCACTTCGTTGACGAAATGCTGAGCATCCTCCTTGCCGAGACCGCCATTACGTTCGGCCTTTTCGGTGAGGGCGATCGCGCCTTCGGTGAAGATCTGGCGCTTCGAGAGAATCTGTGCGGATGCCTCGCGCAGATCTTCATCGGCAATCAGGTCTAGCCGCAGCAGCGAAGTGAAGACGCGGAAAGGATTGCGCTTCAACTCGGCATCGCCGATCGGACGGAATGCCGTGGAGTGTACCGGCACGCCCGCCGTCGAAAGATCGTAATAGCCAACGGGATACATGCCCATGACGGCGAAGACGCGCGCCATCATTGCAAGCTCCGCCGCCGTTCCGAGCCGGATCGCGCCATGCCGTTCCTCGGAAATGCGATCGAGATAGTCGGTCGCCTGCAGGCGCTCTTTCAAGGCCGGCCGAGCAGCCAGCGTTTCGTCGTTGACGCGACCAACCAGCTCCATGAGCGTGCCATAGGCGGGTACTTCTTCACGATACATGGCGGACATAGCGGCCGAAAAGGCGCTGCGTATATCGCTGGTCGAGATGTGATCGGACTTCATGGTAATCTCTTCCTGAAAGGCTACATCATTCCTATAACGCAGAATATACCTAGATTTTCGGCAGGTCTTGTGACAGAAAATTCTAACTTGATGCTGAAATGGAATGACTATGCGTCGCCGCCTCATCCCCGACATCGTCAATCTTCAGGCGTTCGAATGTGCCGCGCGCCATCAGAACTTTTCGCGCGCCGCCGAAGAACTCAATCTGACGCAAAGCGCCGTCAGCCGTCAGATCAGCGATCTGGAGCAGCAGACCGGGTTGAAGCTTTTCGAGCGCGTGAGGCAGCGCGTCGTGCTTTCGGAAGCCGGCCTTCGGCTGCTGCCGGAGGTCAAGGATCTGCTGCTGCGTTCTGAGCGGCTGATGATCGGCGCCGTTGCGGCCGGCCAGATGAAGCTGTCGCTGAAGGTTGCAACCTTGCCGACTTTCGGCACGCGCTGGCTGGTGCCGCGTCTCGGCCGGTTTCTCGACGAACACCAGGATGTCGCCGTTACGGTGGAATCGCGCTCCAAGCCTTTCAGCTTCGATGAGGATAATTTCGATCTTGCCATTCACTACGGCTTACCGGCTTGGGCCGGCGCTGTCGCGACCTTCCTTTGCAACGAGACCGTTCTTCCCGTCGCCAGCCGGGCGCTTGCCGGGCGGCTTGATATGCACTCGCCGGAGGAGTTGGCGGAAGCGCCGCTGCTTCATCTGACGACACGTCCGAAGCTCTGGGCTCAATGGTTCGATCTGCAGGACCTGCCAAGCGAGAATGCCTATCCCGGCGCGCGCTTCGACCAGTTCTCCATGATCATTGCCGCAGCCATAGCTGGGCTTGGCGTTGCGCTTTTGCCCACCTATCTGATCGAGGAGGAACTGAGCGCAGGCACGCTTCTGCCGCTTTTCGATCTGCCGATGCCGACCGAGAACAGCTATTATATCGTCATGCCGGAAAAGAAGCAGACGAACGAAACGGCGACATTGTTTCAGAATTGGCTTCTCAGAGAGGTTACGCCTCAATCGTCGGCAGCCTAGTGCCGATTGATAAATTTTAAGCTTGAAATTCTTTCTCGCGAGCGTCACACATTCTCGTATCGTGTTGCTGCATCTCTGATGCAGCAAAAGGCAGGGTGAACTCGGGGAGGAGCAAGCCACCATGAAGACGCATCCGCTGAAGGGACCGAACCGGCTGAAGCTCGGTGTTTTTTCCGCCAATGCGGATGGTGGACTGGCGATCACCGACGTGCCGGAGCGCTGGACGGCCGGCTGGCAGGATAATTTGACGGCGGCACAGATCGCCGACCGTGCAGGTCTCGAATTCTTCCTGCCGATCGCCCGCTGGCGCGGATTTGGCGGCAAGAACCGCGTGCGCGAATGGTCGTTCGAAACCTTCACCTGGGCCGCAGCCCTTTCGGCGGCGACCGATCGTATCGGCCTGTTCATGACGGTGCATGTGCCGCTCGTCCATCCGCTCTATGCGGCCAAGTCGCTCGCCACGGTCGATCACATCAGCCAGGGACGGGCAGGGCTCAATATCGTTTGCGGCTGGAACCCGAAGGAGTTCGGCATGTTCGGCGTGCCTTTGGTCGAAAAGGGTTATGACCAGGCGGCGGAATGGCTTGAGATCGTCGAAAGGCTTTATGCCTCCGACGAGCCGCTGGACTATGCCGGAACCTACTACAATTTGGAGGAAGCCGTCAGCCGGCCGGCCAGCCTGCAGGCGCCGCGTCCCGTGACAATGAACGCAGCATTTGGTGGTCCCGGCCGCGATTTCGCCGCAGGTCATTGCGACTATCTCTTCACGACCTTTACCGAGATCGCCGAGGCTGGAAAGCATGTCGCCGATATCGGCGAGCGGGCGGAAAAGAACGGAAGGCAGGTCGGAGTCTACACCGTGTGCCACGTCGTCTGCCGCGAAACGCAGGCGGAGGCAGAGGACTACTACACCCGCTATGCCGTCGCCATGGCTGACCACGCCGCCGTCGAGCAGCATATGGCCGGCAAGAAGGAATTCTCGCAATCTCATGATCGTGACGCCTATGACCGCTATCGGCAGCGCTTTGCCGGAGGGGCGGGAAGCTACCCATTGATCGGTACGCCACAAAGAATTGCGGACGAGATGATTGCGATCGCCGAACAAGGCTATGCCGGCATCGCTCTGTCATTCGTCAACTACACGCAGGAACTGCCCTATTTCTGCGATCGGGTGCTCCCGCTTCTGAAAAAGGCCGGGCTTCGAGTGGAGTGACAGAACGACAGGGCAGAAGAAACGAACCGACCCAAATTACGGCAACGCAGGCCGCGACGGTTGCCGTTCCCTGGGCCGGGACATCCTTATCTGCCAGCGGCAACCTCAAACATACCGGCAGCATGTTCTCCAGCACGATCTCGTTCCAGCGGCCGCTTGCGCCGCACCTCAATTTTTCCGTCTCCCTCACGGATCCGCAGACGCTGGTGCCGGCCGGTAATCTGCGTGTCGACTATCGTGTCAGATGGTAGGGCGGGACGTGAGGCCTTATCGCATTTCAAACGGCTGTCAGCATGAACCCGTGGGTGTGCCCGTTACTTGATCGGGATACTGGCCTCGGCAAGCCGGGTCAGCAGCTTTGAGATGACGTCACGACGGGCGTCCGTCCACGACGAGGTTGCCGTCCAATATTCGATCTTCAACACGGCCTGGTCGGCTGAGAGATCGTCCGGATAGACGACGGGCGCTGGGTCACTTTTGACGCGCTCATCCGCTTTGATCACGTCGAGAATGGTCTTGCGCGCAAGCTCCAGGTCAGCACTGTTGCCGATAGTAATCGAAAGTTCCTGCCGGCGATCGGGCTCGCGGCTGTGATTGAGGATAGGCGTGTTCCAAAGCGTCGAGTTCGGCGCCATGAGATAGAGGCCGTCCGCGGTCCTCATCTCCGTTGCAAAGAGCCCAATCTCCTTGATGAAGCCTGTGGCATTGGTCGTTTCGATATATTCGCCGACCTGAAACGGCCGCAATATCAATAGCATGATACCGGCGGCAATATTCTGAAGCGTTCTCTGGAGCGCCAGGCCGATTGCGAGGCCGGCAGCGCCGAAAGCCGCGATGATGGAGGTTGTCTGGACGCCGAACTGCCCGAGGACGGTAATGAACACCAGGATAAGCAAGCTGTAATGCAAGACATTCTGAAAGAAACTTGCCAGTGTTTCGTCAATGCCACGGATGCGAGAGATGACGCGATAGGCCGAGCGGCTGACGATGCTGGAGAGGATCCAGCCGCCGATTAGGAGAATGATCGCGCCGAGGATTGTAAAGCCATAGTGAACCGCAAGTGCGGAGGCCTGATCCAGTGCGGTTCGAGTGGTGATGACGACGTTGGTCGCTTGATCTTCCATTTCAAAACTCCATCTTTTCCGGAAAGCCAAATGAGAAGCCGCAGCTTTTGTTCCCGCTTGGCATACGCTCCGGGATGGCCTGTTCAGTCAGCCGTAGCGACAGAAATATAGGGCTCAGCCGTCAGACACCATGCTTTGCGTGAAGCGTACCGACGCTGGCGGTTGCGGCATAATGGGCTTTCTTGTGCTCATACATTCCAAGATCCGCCCGCTTAACCATGGCTTCGATGGTTTCCCCCTGATGGCTGGTCGCGACGCCGATGGCAACGCTTAGCGGAGAACTGGAATAGAACTGATTGTTGATTTTCAGCAGCTCGTTGATGGTATCGACCATGGCGGAGGCTGCGATTTCATCTGCGCCAGGCATCAATACGGCAAATTCATCACCACCGATCCGGGCCGCGTGATTTGGCTGGGATACCACGCTGTTCAGCACCTCTCCCATACGGCGCAGCAAAGAATCGCCGGCATCGTGCCCGCTCTCGTCGTTGGCCTCCTTCAGGCCGTTGAGATCGATGATGATGGCCGAAACCGGCCGCAGGGATTTGCGTTCCAGCCTGTTGATCTCGTCCATGTAGAAGGCGCGATTATAGAGCCTGGTCAGGACATCGTGCTTGCCGAGATATTCGAGATAGGCTTCCGCTTTCTTCCGGGCGGTAATATCGGTCAGCGCCACCTGCACCAGCGACCAGTCATGTTCGTGGCCGGGGAAGACGGAAAATTGCAGCAGGACGTGGCGTTCGGACCCATCGAGCGCATAGTTCAGCACTTCGCGCTGATGGAAGAGCCGTTCGTTCCAAAGTTCCACCAACTGTCCGCGAAAATGCTTCTCCATATCGTCGCGAAACACTTCGCCGATGCGCTGGTGCAGCGTTTGCCGATCCGGCGCGCAGAACAGGTCGAGTGTCGCCTGGTTGACATCGAGCACGCTGATCTCGCTCATGCATTGCTGGACGAACTCTGGATGCACATCGAGGAAGACCTGGAAATCGACGATGCCCCGGTGGCGGATTCCGTCGAGCAAGATCTTGATGCGACTGAAATCCTCGACCCATAGGGACACGGGCGAATGCTCGAACATTCCTTCCGCGTAGCGCCGCTGGCGCTCTTCCTGTCGTCTCGCTTCCTCGCGTGCGGTCACGTCCTCGGTGGTCAGCAGCAACCGGTCCCAAGAGGCTTCGTGCCCTGGCAGGACGACGCCGCGAAGCTGAATGTCCAGTCTGCGGCCGCCCAGCGTATAATTGATCGCCGTACCCGAGAATTCCGTCCTTCCTTCCCAAAGCGCGACCAGCTCGTTCACATGGCTTTGGAGCATCTCGCCACGGAAGATATTGCAGAGTCCCCCAACCAGCGTCTCGAAGGATTGCGCCTCGAACAGTTCCAGCGTCTTCGCATTGACGGCGAGAACGCTGATCTTCTGCGAGCAGGCTGCGACGCGCTGCAAATCTGCAAGCAGGAAGGAACGTAAATCCGTTACCCCTTCGCTCCGCCAGAGATCGAACTGCTCTTTGACGCCGCTGAAGTCCTCCAGCCACATGGCAACGGGGGCGAGGTCGAATATGGTGGAACTGAATTCCTGGGCGTTCATCATGATTCCCTACGCCGGCAATAAAATCAGTATGCCAAACACTCGACCGGCGGTTCGCTAAATTCTGCTTAGCGAAGATTTGTAAAGCTTGCGTTGATAGGGGCTGATCGGTCAAGCCAGACAGTTGCCGGCGCGCTATTTTCAATTCATTCTTGCTGGAAATGTGCCAAAAATGGCGCTTCACCTCTGATGCCTCGGCGTCAGGTTTTCAAAAAGCGCTCGAAGGCTTCCAGCGTTTTCTCGCTGACATGATGTTCGATGCCCTCGGCGTCATTTCTTGCCGTGTCGGCATCGACGCCGAGACGGCAGAGAACGGCCTCCACAACCTGGTGGCGGCGGCGCGTGGCCATGGCCAGGCGGTGACCTTCGTCCGTCAGGAAGACCCCGCGATAAGGGCGCTGGGTGATCAGGTTTTCCTCAGCCAGCCGCTTGAGCATCTTGGCGACCGTAGGCTGGGTTACCCCCAGTCGTTGTGCGATATCGGTCTGGCGCGCCTCGCCGGCATGTTCTATCAGATCGGCGATGAGCTCGACATAATCCTCCATGAGTTCCGTACGTCGATCATCACGGCTTTTCTGAAACGCCTCCACATGCGTCTCGACCTCTGTCGAAGCAAGACGGCTTTCAGGGGGGGCAGGGGATTTCGCCAAGGCGGTATACCTTCACAAGATTAAGAGTCGCGTGATGATATTTAGCCTCGCCTATAAATAATGCAACACCGTTATGAAACCCCAATGCGCGACATGGATCAGCCGTTGCTAAGACCCGGGATCGGGATGCCGAACGTCTGCAGGAGCAGGATCGCGTTCAGGCACAGGATAACGATCGTCCCGACGATGGCGGCGATATCTGTCAGCCGGCCGTTGGCGAAATTGCCCATGATGGCGCGATTGCGGGTGAACAGAACGAGCGCGACCATCGGAATCGGCAGCGCGAAGGATAGGACGACCTGGCTATAGACAAGCGCTTGGGTGGTGTTAACGCCCATGGGAACCACGACGAATGCCGGCAGCATGGTCACCAACCGGCGCATCCAGACCGGAATGCGGAAACCGACGAAGCCCTGCATGATCATCTGCCCGGCCATGGTGCCGACCGCCGACGATGAGATGCCGGAGGCCATCAACGAGATGAGGAAGATGGTTGCGGCGGCTCCGCCGAGCAGGGGGGTGAGGGTATGATAGGCGCTCTCGATCTCTGCAACGTCGGAATGGCCGGCATGGAAGGCGGCTGAAGCCATGATCACCATGGCCATGTTGACCACGCCTGCGACGGCAAGCGCAATCACGCATTCCCAATTGGAAAAGAGCACGAGCTTACGCCGCTCATTGTCGTTCCGCCCGGGCGCGCGATGCTGGGTGAGGCCGGAATGTAGGTAAACGGCATGCGGCATGACGGTAGCACCGATGATGCCGACAGCGATCGTCAATGCCGTGGAATCAGGGATCGATGGCAGGATCGTACCGATGGCTGCCTGTCCCCAGGCGACCGGCGCGATAAACATCTCCGCGATGTAGCAAAGGCTTATGATCGCGACGAGTGCGCCGATGATCAGTTCCATCGGTCGAAACCCGCGTTTTTCCATCAAAAGGATGCCGTAGGTCACTACTGCCGTAACTGTCATGCCGGCGATGAGCGGCATGTGGAACAGCAGAGACAGGCCGATTGCGCCGCCCAGGAATTCGGCAAGATCCGTCGCCATTGCCGCGACTTCGCTGACGGCCCACATCGCGTAGCGAACGGGCGCCGAAAACTGGTCGCGACAGAGCTCGGCAAGATTGCGGCCGGTGACGATGCCAAGTTTTGCCGAGAGTGCCTGAAAGAGCATAGCGATGAGGTTTGCCGCCAGCACCACCCATAGCAGGGAATAGCCATAGCCGGAGCCAGCCTGGATATTCGTGGCGAAATTACCGGGATCCATATAGGCGATCGAGGCAATGACCGCCGGACCAGCAAAGAGAAGGGCAGACCGAAAACCTTTGCGCCGTCCCGCCAAAACTTCTCTGATCTGCGTATCCGTACGTTCCGACAGGGTCTGTCGGACAAGCGAGTCTGTCATGGGGCTTCTCCAGCTCGTTAAGAAAACATAGCTTAGGCTAAATTTATGTCAACAGGCCATTATTGAGAGTTGTGGCTAATCTTCGGCGCGATCGTCGAACGCGGAAGAGAGTGCTCGGCTATGCGAAGGCGCAAGTTGAGCGATCCTGCCTCTCAATGGGTGAGTGGAAAAGTAAAGTTATATTGAGTTTTAATGTAGTATAAATATCTACATTTGTGTTGTTGTTGCGGAATGTAACCTCTAGTATTATAGTATTTTATCGGATTATCTGGATATCTAGCGCAATGATTGCGAATTTAAGTTAGCACAATTAGTGATTATTGTTTATTTGTTTCTTTTAATATTCAATTTTTGTCATAAATGAATTTATGTAATATTTAATCATATTAACTTTTTTGTCAGGCTATTGTGTTGTTGTCGCATTGCAGCGCTGTCAGCGGTGAGCAGGATGCTCTTCATCTGCGATGCTCCCGATCCCACGGCAGGCAATCATCGGCGCGGGCGCTCATTGCGGCGTGCACGCGATTGTCAGCTCTTCACCAAGAGCAGGCACATCATGTCATTTCTGCAGAACGCCAAAATCAGGACGAAAGTGCTCTCCATCATAATTCCGATCTGCCTGATCGGGATCGCGGGCGTCTTCTTTATATCGAGCCAATATAAGGACAGCGTCGCCACCTATTCGAAATTTATTTCGACGGATGAGATGGCGGCGGTGGAGATGTCCAGAGCTAGCCAGCGGGTGACTGCTTTGAGCTACAACGCCTATCAGATCCTGATTTACAGCTCGAAAGATCCGGAGATGGCGACGTTTTCGAAAGACTATGAGGAGAACAAGAAAGTTCTTTCACAGCGTCTGGCGAACGTCAGGCAGTTGATGCCGTCGGAAGCGGACGCCGTGGATAAATTGGCGGCGAAGGCCAATGACATTATTGTGTTAACAGACCGGGCCGTAAAAGCTGGAATGGTCGATGACAATGACACAGCCACCAAGCTCCTGAAGCAGGCAGACCCGCAGATCAATGCCGAGGTTGTCGCGATTCGCGAGTGGCTCGATACGTTCAATAAGAGCATCGGTGCCAAGAGCGACCTGCTCGACGAGCATGCATCAAGCACCATTACAGAGACGCTGATTGGGCTCGCAATCGTCTTTGCAGCGGCGATTCTGATCGCAATTCTCGTGTCCGCTCGTGGCATCACCGCTCCCATCGAGCGGCTGCGCGCCCGTATGGTGTCTCTGGCCAATGGCAACACAGACGAGCAGATCGCGGGCATCGGACGCCGAGACGAAGTCGGCCAGATGGCCGCGGCCGTTTCGGTCTTCCGTGACAACGCGATCGAGCGCATCCGGCTGGAGCAGGAAACCGCCGCCGGCCGGAGCCTTTCGGAGAAGGAAAGGCTCGAGCGCGAAGCGCAGAAGGCCAAGGACGCTGCAGATGCGCAATTCGCCGTCGACAGCCTGGCGAGCGGTCTGGCCGAGCTTTCGAACGGCAACCTGGTCTATCGTATTGAGAAGTCCTTCGTGGC
>NZ_JARWKZ010000030.1:0-70307 GCF_050577975.1 Rhizobium sp. BR 315
CGAGTTCGAACTGAGCTGCCGTCTGCAACAGCATCTCGAGACCCAGTTAGTCGAGGCTGTGGGCTTTCCGATGGTTAAGATTGAGGTCCCCGGCACGCTTGAACCGGTCGTCATCCAAAACGAAGCGGACATCGAATATTGGCTAGAAGGTCCGGACAACGAGGAGGCCCGCGACAGGGCCAAGGAGGAGCTATCGGTACAACTCCGTCGTTGGAGCGCCGCAGACAAGGTCATGGGGTACACAAGAGCCCGGGAAGCCGAGCGCGTGGCCGCCGATCGTGAGCTCGCCTTGGCGGCGGAGTTATGGGATATGCCCGCACAGTCCATCGAAGGGATGATCGCCAAGCTGCAGGTTGTTCTGACACTGGGAATAGCATCGCCTGAAAGTGACGAATTTCCCTGGCCGCCACTGCGTTCGGTAATGAACGATCTCATTGAAATGGTCAAATCGCTGTCTGAGCTCGCGACCTCGGACAAAGCACAAACTCCAATACTCGAGGTGGCAGCTGTAAGAGCTCGTCAACGGTGACCCGAAGCCGCCTGACACAATACCGTTCCAAGCGGAGCCGATACCAACCAACGCGTTGGCGTCAACGTGCAGCGAAATTCGCGCTTCGGTTTTCGCGGAACGGCAGCGGTGATTTTGCCCCTTAGCTAACGGACAGCTTTCGGCCTCCATCAGTCATCTTAATGTCATCAGCTTAGGCGGCGGCATCACGTTTATCGCGAGACCGAACATATTGAGAGCTTGGCGGGTTGGGTGCGCTATTGCGCCGGGTGGTATATCGCGGGCAACTGAGGTGAATATATCCGAAAATACAATCTTTACGAGAAAATAGACGGCGGCATTGAGCTGATGTGGAAGCCTTAGCAATACTTCGATCCGGCGCCGCTTTACCGCGCGATACCGATCGTTTTTACCATAGCGCGTGAATCTAGCTCCAACTTTCTTCGAAATATACTATGACGATTGCCATCGAGGGCGAGCCGCCATTAAGATCGATAGGCAGCAATCCTGTAAAAGGCACATGAAGCAACTTTACTCAGGTTATTCATGATTTTATTAGAAATTTCGATGAAACTGATATTTGTAAGAATGCGCCCCTATTTATTCATCCACTGGACTTGTAATGGCACTGCGAAACTCTGAAATTTTGTTATCCATAGTTATCGCAACTCTTGGCCGAACCCACGAAATCGAAAGGCTGCTGAAGTCATTGGCAGCCCAGAAAGTGAATAATTTCGAGATTATCGTTGTCGATCAGAACAATGATGATCGATTGGGCCCTATTCTGGAAGTCTGGTCCGATAAATTGCCCATCACGAGAAAGCGCGCCGAAAGCCGCGGGGTGTGCCGCGCGCGCAATCTTGGTGCTACTTTTGCGAGTGGCGAGTGGCTTCTCTTCCCCGATGACGACTGCTGGTATCCAGAGGATTTCGTCTCCCAATTCGACACGTTGAGGGCAGTTCATCCGAGCGACTTCTACAGCGGCCGTCCCGTTGATCTCGAAGGCAATACGATCATGGGCACCTTCGAAAAGGCCCCCACTCTTGTGGATCGCAAGACCGTCTGGACGACGCTCATCGAATGGGCAATCGTCATCAGGAGGAGCTCATTCGAAGAAGTGGAGGGCTTCGCTGGAGAAATCGGCCCCGGCGCGGGCACCCGCTGGGGCGGCTACGAGGTTCAAGACATCGCCTTGAAACTGCTGAAAGCCGGGTATCAGGGCTATTACGTTCCTACGCTTGTCGGTCATCATCCGGAGGATCTCAGCGATCGCGCCTCGCCGGGCAGTGTTGCAAAGATACGCGCCTACAGCGTCGGCATGGGCTATGTGATGCGCAAGCATGACTATAGCCTTCAGTTTTTCCTTCCCCATCTGGTACGGCCGCTGATGGGCGTTGTTGTCTACACGCTGAGCGGCAAACCCGGCCTGGCAAAGCGTTCTCGGGAGATATTTTCCGGCCGCTGGTCCGGGTGGAACAGCGTGCCGGCCTTCAAAACCCACCAGAAGTGAGCCCGGACTTTTCCGACAAAATCGATGCGCGGTGCTGACTGCCAAGGTGAAGCTCGTCGCTGGACGATGCATGGCGACTTTTGCTAGACTTGTCCACAAGCTCAAAACCCATCACATCCCCGGTAAATCGCAGGCAGGTTTCTCATGCCGAAGATCGATGTTGCAGCCGTGCCGAAACTCAAGGGTACGCGCTATCCCGCTCCGTTCAACGATCCCTGTGCCGAGCGCATACGGCAGCGGCTGGGCGATGCCGGCGGCCTCACCGATTTCGGGATCAATCTCATGCGACTTGCGCCGGGCAATTGGTCGAGCCAGCGGCATTGGCATTCCGAGGAGGATGAGTTCGTCTATGTACTGGAAGGCGAGCTGACGCTGGTCGAGGATGAGGGCGAAACAGTGCTGCACGCCGGCGATTGCGCAGCCTTCCCGAAGAATTCGGGCAACGGCCACCAATTGATCAACAGATCCGACACGACGGCTGTCTACCTCGAAGCCGGAACGCGTTCACCGACCGACCTCATCACCTGCTCCGACGTCGACATGATGAGCTCGAGCACCGACGGACGGTTCGTGCACAAAGACGGCATGCCTTATCCTGACGGCTAGAACTTGTCGCGCAATGATACGCTGCAGCTTTGCGACGGCGACATGGGCGAAAGCGGCCGATCGCTCAGCTGGAGGATTACACCGCTTCCGCCAAGACTGGCGGATCGTAGCAGCACGCATCCTTGGAAACGCCCATGCGGCATCCACTCGCCTCGAGCGCTTCCGCAACCACTTCCACGAACAGGCGGCGGAACCACACCGAGCGGCTGTCGGCCTGATCGACACGCCGATAGAGCATCGTCACCGGATCAGCCGGCAGTTCGAACGGCGGCTCGGAAATCGTCAGATCGTGCAGTTGCGCCATGCAGCGGGCAATGGCTTCAGGAACCGTCGCGATGGCCGGAATGGCCCGTAGCGTCGTCGGCAGTGCGGAAAAGCGGGAAACCGTCGCTACGACCTGGCGGCGATGGCCGAGGCGCGCGAGAGCAACGTCGACACCGCTGGATATGGCGCCTTCAAGCGAAACGGTCACATGCGGCGCGGCCGCGAAATGCTTCAGGCTCAGCGGCGTTGCGCATTTCAGATGCCGGGCATCGTAGATGCACAACGACGCTTGCTCGAACAGCGGCGCGCGAACATGCCAGGAGGCAGGTTCGTCATGCACGGAGATACTGAAGTCAAAGGCGCCCTCGTCCAGCAGGCGCACGGCGTCGCGCCGGTCGAACGCCACGCTGATCAACCGGGCATTCGGCGCGAGTTGACGCAGCCGCGCCACCAGCGGCCCGAAGAAGGACGATTCGAGATTGTCGCAGAGGCCGATACGGAACTCACCATGCCAATCCGCGGGATCGAAGGCTGCCGGCGGACGAATGGCACGCTCGATGCCGGACAGCGCATCCTCGATCGCCGGCGCAATGGAAAGCGCCCGCGGTGTCGGTTGCAAACCGCGGCCGACACGCACGAACAACTCATCATCCAGCGTCTCGCGCAACCGGCGTAGCGCCGCGGAAAGGCCCGGCTGGCCGAGCAGCAGACGCTCGGCAGCACGGCTGACATTCCGCTCCTGCATCAGCACGGAAAAGGCGAGCAGCAAGTTGAGATCGATTTTTCGAAGCGTTGCATCATTCATCATCGCCAGTAATACCTGACATGGTTACTATCAATTTGCAATAGGGTTTGAAGATGTACATTTTCTCGTTCCCTGCCGCCTTCAACCTCCCGAGAGACGGCAGCCCGGAGCAATTCCAGGAAAAGCGCGTAGCGGTTTTCCGTCCGGAATTGCGAGTGAACAACGGCATAGGGCCTTCCAGCGCTCCGAGAAGCGGCTGACCGCTCTAGAAAGGAACGATCCCGATGACTTCTTCCCAAACCCGAAGCGGGGCGGGATTGGCGTTGCTGCTGCTATGCGCCGCCAATTTCCTCGACGCCATGGACGTCTCCACCATCGGCGTGGCCCTGCCCGCGATCCAGAAAGAGCTCGGCATGCAGGCGACCTCGCTGCAATGGGCCGTCAGCGCCTATGTGCTCGGCTATGGCGGCTTCCTGCTGCTCGGCGGCCGCGTCGCCGATCTCTTCGGCCACCGCCGCGTCTTTCTCTGGTCGCTCGCTGTCTTTGCCGCCGCCAGCATTGCCGGCGGCTTCGTCGATAGCGCCCCGACCCTGATCGCCGCACGCCTGATCAAGGGCATTGCGGCCGCCTTCACGGCGCCGGCAGCCCTTGCACTGCTGCTCTCCGTCTTCGGAGAAGGCCCGGCCCGCGCCAAGGCGCTCGGCGTATTCTCCTCCACCGGCGCTGCCGGCTTCGTGCTCGGCATGGTGCTCGGTGGCGCAGCAACCATCATCAGCTGGCGGGCGACCCTGGTCATGGGCGCACCCGTTGCCATCCTCGCCCTGATCGTAGCACCTCTGGTCCTGCCCGCCGATCATAAGCGAAGCGGCCCAAGCGCCCGTTTCGACTGGGCCGGTGCCTTGACGATCACCCCTGGCTTGCTGCTCTTCGTCTTCGGCGTCACCAATGCTGCTGCCGATGGCTGGCAGGCCTTCGCAACCTGGGGCTCGCTCCTTGCCGCACTGATCCTGATCCTGCTGTTCCTGTTGGTGGAGTCGCGCCATCGCGATCCGATGGTGCCGCTCGCCATGTTCCGCCGTGCCAAGCTCAGCCATGCCAATGCCATCGCCGCACTGTTCCAGGGCGCCTATGTCGGCTTCCAGTTCATCGCGACACTCTATTACCAGACCGTCGTCGGCTGGTCGGCCTTTGCCACTGGCTTTGCCTTCGCCGTCGGCGGCACCTGCGTGATGTTCCTCGCACCACGCTTTGCGACGATCGGACAGAATCGCGGAACGACGACACTGATGACGTTCGGCGTGGGATTGCAGGCTATCAGCTATCTCTTCTGGGTGCTGTCGGCCGGCCAGATCGATACCATCGTTCTCGTCATCATCTCCCAGCTGCTGCTTGGCGTCGGCTATGCCATGACCTATCCGTCGATCCAGGTCGCTGCCCTGTCTGATGTCAGCGACGATGAAGCCGGCCTGGCTTCCGGCATGCTCTTTGCGTCGTTCCAGATCGGCGGCGGCATCGTCCTGGCGGCAGCATCGGCGGTCTTCAGCGCCGCACCGAGCTTCGGCTGGAATCCCTATATGGCCGGCATCGGTTTCGTAACGATCCTGGCTGCTGCCATCACGCTGCTCGCGGCCGTCGGTCCGCGGTCTTCCGCTGCGAGAACGGCAAATTATCAGGCTGCGGAATAACTCAAAGCAAGATAACCCGCTCGACGGGCGGGTCAATCCTTCTCTGCGCCGGCAGCTTCGTCAGCACGGCGCATCAGGAAATCACGCTCCCTCTGATTTTCAGCAAGCGCGGCAGCCGTTTCGAAAGCTCGCTGCGCTTCGTCGTAGCGACCGAGCTTGTAAAGAAGATCGCCACGAACACTCGGTAGGAGATGATAGTCCTTCAGCGCAGGCTCATCGCGCAGACGCTCGATGATTTCCAATGCCGCCTCGGGGCCGTCGACCATGCCGACGGCCACAGCGCGATTGAGTTCGACAATCGGAGAAGGAATGAGCTTCGCAAGCTCCGCATAGAGTGCGGCGATCCGCCTCCAGTCGGTTTCCTCGGCGGTCCCCACCCTCGCATGACATGCAACGATCGCGGCCTGCAAGGCATAGACCCCGCCGGCACCGTCAAGTTGCTGTACCCGCTTCAAGGCCTGCAAACCACGCTGGATCTGCAGCCGGTCCCAACGGGCGCGATTTTGTTCGAGCAGAAGGATCGGGTTGCCGTCGGCATCCGTCCTCGCCGCAGCACGGGAAGCGTTCAGTTCCATCAAGGCCAGCAGCGCATGCGCCTCGGGCTCCAGCGGAGCCACGGAGGTCAACACTCGGCCCAGCCGCAGCGCCTCATTGCACAATTGCAACCGCAGCCAGTTTTCGCCGCGTGCTGCCGTGTAGCCCTCGTTGAAGATCAGATAAACGACCTCCAGCACCGAGGCCAGGCGTTGCGACAATTCCTCGCCGTGCGGTGTTTCATACGCGAGCCCCGATTCCGACAATGTCTTCTTGGCACGGACGATGCGCTGCGCGATCGTCGCTTCCGACACCAGAAATGCTCTGGCGATTTCCTCCGTCGTCAGACCGCAGATCATCCGCAAGGCCAGCGCCACGCGCGCCTCGCGCGAAATCAGCGGATGGCACGCCGTGAAGATCAGGCGCAGCATTTCATCGCCGATATCGTCATCGAGAGGGGTGTCTAGATCAGGCATGATCTGCTCTTCCTCCTCCATCTCCCGAACGATCAACTCGTGCTTCTGGTCAAGCATCCGGCGACGGCGCAAATGGTCGAGCGCCCGGCGTTTGGCGGTGGTCATAAGCCACGCGCCGGGGCGCTCGGGGATGCCCGTTTCCGGCCATCGTTCCAAGGCGACAATCAGCGCTTCCTGAGTGAGATCTTCGGCCAGCGGCACATCGCGCAGCAATCGCGCCAGACTGGTGATCAGCCGCGGCTGCTCGATCCGCCAGGCGGCCAGGATCGCGCGATGGGTGCCGGCGGTCGTCAAGACCGCCCGCCCCGATGAAGAGCAGGAAGCATCATGCTCGTGCTTCGGCGAGTGGATCGCATACTCCCTCCGCGCCCGGTTCAAAATAGGGACGGACTTCACAGGTACCCTCCCAACCAGGCATGAAGTCCTTGTGCAATTGCATGAACTCGACCGCGAGCGCCACGGCCTCCTCCTTGCTTTGCAGTTCGAAGATCGCATAACCGCCGACGACTTCCTTGGCCTCGACGAAGGGACCGTCGACGACGCTCAACTTGCCATCCTTGATCATGACTCGGGCGCCGGTCGCAAGCGGCATCAGCCCCGCGGTATCGATCATACGGCCGGCCTTGATCTCCCGATCGGCGATCTTGTGGATGGCTTCGGCAAGCTCCGGCGTCGGATGCATGAAATCCTTGGCAGTGACAATAGACATGAAACGCATGGGAAAATTCCTCCGGAAGCGAGACGCCGGCACCATTGCCGCTCAACAAGCCCGCTCATATTGACAACGAAGCAGCCCTCTGGAAATCGACAGTCGTTTCGAAAAATCTGCATGACGACCGAAACGCCGGCAAATCGTACTTCCGGCCCACACAAGTCATCAAGATCGGCAACGCTCAAAACGACCTAGGATGCAGCCGAAAAGCTTGGGTTTGGATGATCCTGCAACTCGCCGCATCGCTTTGTTGACTTCGCATAATCATTGCAAGATGGTGAGGCGAAATTGCACCTGCGGACTTTCAAAAGCCGGCGTCCCCTCAATGGCGCAGCCTCCAGCAAAGCTCTGCAGACAACTCGGCGGGAGCTTGTTTTCATGTTCGACCACATCTCGATCGGCGTCAAAGATCTGGCGCGGGCGCAGACGTTTTACGACGCAGCACTTTTGCCGCTCGGTTATGAACGCCTGAGCAACTTCGATGGCACGATCGGATATGGCGCGGAGCGCCCTCAATTCTGGGTCAGCGAAGTGGAACACCCCGTGCCCGCCGATCGTAGCTCCGGCCTGCACTTCTGCTTCGTCGCCCCCAGCCAGGAAGCCGTCGACGCATTCTACGCCGCCGGCATTGCCAATGGCGGCGAGGACAACGGCAAGCCGGGCATCAGGCCGGACTACAGCCAGTTCTATTACGCGGCATTCGTCATCGATCCCGATGGCTACCGACTGGAAGCCTATTTCAAAACCGGCGAATAGGCGCAAGTCCGGCGCTATCGACCCGTAGCCAAATCGTCGGTCAACGCTCGAAGGCCCGAGATTAACCCGTTAGTTTCCTTGGATAGTTGATCTTTCAGGCGCCTGTCCGACTTTCGCCGTGGACGCAGTCGGATCGTGCCAATCTGATGTTTGTGCAGGATATCGGCTGCCACCTGTTTTTGGATTTCTTCGAAGAATGGCCGGCGCCGCCTATCTCTCGGACGCAGCTCTGGTCTGGTATTTATCGCTAGCGGTTTCGCAGCCGAAGCCCACGTTCGATCATCAATCATTCAGGTAAATGTCAGGAATGACAGCCAAGGTCACCAGCTTTGGCGCTCAAAGCCACGCCCTGCGATAAGGGTCTTCCGGCTCCGCCGATAGCACTGCATCGGAGAAAACGTTTGAACGACGACAATACCTCACCTGGCTGGCGCCTCGTCAAGCCAGCCATCGGCAGTGTCACGCTATGCCTCCTAGCCACGTTTTATGTGCTTCTTGTGACAAACCGGATGTTCTGGACCAAGTCCTATGGCTATTTCACTGCCGAGCCCGCCGCCTATTTCGCCTTTGCAGCCGGCATCTCCGTCGGCATCATGGCGCTCTTCACCTTCTTTTCCGCCAAATACGTCACGAAACCCGTCCTGATCTTCTTCGTCCTGGTGGCATCGGTATCGTCCTGGTTCAACGATCAATTCGGCGTCATCATCGACAAGGAAATGATCCGCAACGCCGCGGTCTCGACAGGGGCTGAAGCCGGGCACCTGATCACGGCACGCTTTGCAACATATGTCGTGCTGACCGGCATTCTGCCCTCCCTACTGATCATCTGGGTGCGTGTCATCCATCGCCCCATCCTCAAGAAGCTCGCTCACAACACCGTCGTCATCCTTGCCTGCTCCGCGGTCTTCGTCGCCGCCGGAACTAGTTTCTACAAAACCTATGCCGGTATCGGGCGCGCTCATCGCGACCTTATGGACACCCTTAACCCCGTAATGCCGGTCGCCAATGCGGTACGTTATGTCATCGACTCCACCAGAGATGCCAATGTTGTTGCAACCCCATTGGGCACGGACGCCCGCAGAGTGGGCATTGTCGACAACGGCAAGCCGCGCGTCACGATCATCGTGGCGGGCGAGACCGCGCGCGCCCAGAATTTTTCGCTCGGCGGTTACGACAAGCCGACAAACCCGGAACTGGCAAAGCGCAATGTCGTCTACTTCCCGAACACCAGCAGCTGTGGGACGGCAACGGCAACGTCGATCCCCTGCCTGTTCTCCGTCTACACGCGCGAGCAATACAGCCATCGCAAGGGGCTGGAGACCGAAAACTTGCTCGACGTGCTGACCCATGCGAAGGTAGACGTGACTTGGCTGGACAACGACACCGGCAGCTACGACGTGGCGGACCGCATTCCATACGCCTATTTGCCGCCCTCGAATGATCCGCGCTTCTGCAAAGACGGCGAATGCAGGGACGAAATCCTCGTCGACAAGGTCGACGGCTGGCTGGACAAAGTAAAGGGGGACAGCGTCCTGGTGCTGCATCAGCTGGGCAGTCACGGCCCTGCCTACTACCAGCGCTATCCGGAGGAGTTCCGCCGCTTCCGCCCCGATTGCCGCTCCAATGATTTCAGCTCCTGCTCACGGGAAGAAATCACCAATGCCTATGACAATACAATCCTTTACACCGATCACATCGTCTCTATCGTCATCGACAAGCTGAAGCAGCGCTCGAACTCGGTATCCGGCGCAGTGCTGTACTTCTCGGACCACGGTGAGTCGCTCGGCGAAAACGGCATCTACCTGCACGGCGCGCCCTATATCATCGCTCCGGTACAGCAGACGCAGGTGCCGATGCTGGTCTGGATGGCCGACGATCTGGCGAAGGTCGCAGGCTACGATATGGCCTGCATGTCGAAGCGCGCCGCTCAAGGCACACATTCGCACGACAATATCTTCCACAGCGTCCTGGGAATGATGGACATATCGACGAAAGTCTATGATCCGGCCCTGGACCTGTTCGCCGCCTGCCGCACGCCATCGAACAAGCTGGCGCTGAACTGAGGAAAGACCTGTGACAATCGGCGGCCGCCGCTCTGCAGCCGCCGGTCTCACAAGTTTGTTCAAAGCCGCTTGGGCTCGCGGATCGTCCGCTCGTTTTCGACATTGCCGGTATTCAGCGTCGTATTACGTTCGAAAAGCACGACTTCACACGTCGGCTCGGCGACCGGGCAATGTTCCACCCCATGCGGAACGATGATGTATTCGCCCGGACCAAGGACGACATCGCCGCCGTTTTCCTCGCGCAGCTTCATACGCAGCGTGCCCTTGACGACGAGGAACAGCTCATCCTCTGCCTCATGATGGTGCCAGTGGAAGGCACCATCCAGCTTGACGAGCTTGATCTGAAAATCGTTGATATCGCCACCGACGCGCGGACTCCAAGTCTCATCGAAGGCTGCAAAGGCTTTGGCAAGATTGACTTTTTTCAGTGCGACCATGTGTTTCCTCGCTTTGATCCAACTGGGCTGATGTCGAAGCTAAAATTGGCGGGCGCGTCGCCAAGCGCAACGCCGGCGCCGCCGAATATCGGCCGGTTGCCATCGGCATATCGAATTCTTCGAAGGTTTCAGCCGAAACTTTCCGGGTAGTTGGCGACCGGGAGCGACACTACATGCTGTCTCAACATCATCATTTCGACACATGACAGGAAAAATCATGACGACAAACAATGTCGAATTCGGACTCGATACGTTCGGCGACGTCACCTTTGACGGCACGGGCACGCCGCTTCCGCATGCGCAGGTCCTCCGCAATGTCGTCGAGGAAGGCGTCCTTGCCGATCAGCTAGGAATAGACTTCTTCGGCATCGGCGAGCACCACCGCGAGGACTTTGCGGTCTCCTCCCCCGAGACGATCCTCGCCGCAATCGCAAGCCGCACATCGAAAATCCATCTTGGATCGGCCGTGACAGTGCTGAGCTCGGATGACCCTATCCGCGTCTTCCAGCGCTTCTCGAGCCTCAACGCCGTTTCGAACGGCCGCGCCGAAGTCATTCTCGGCCGCGGCTCGTTTACGGAGTCCTTTCCGCTGTTCGGTTTCGAGCTGTCGCAGTACGAGCAGCTCTTCGAGGAAAAGCTCGATCTGTTCGCAGCCCTGCTCAAGAACGAGCCGGTGAACTGGCAGGGCAGCATCCGCCCCCCGCTGCGCAATCAGAAGGTCTTCCCGACCATCGAGAGCGGCCAGCTGAAGACCTGGATTGGCGTCGGCGGCAGCCCGGAATCGGTCGTGCGCGCCGCTCATTACGATCTCCCGCTGATGCTGGCGATCATCGGCGGCAGCCCCTACCGCTTCCAGCCTTATGTCGACCTCTATCACCGCGCCTTCGAGCAGCTCGGCAAGCCCGTACGGCCGATCGGCATCCACTCGCCCGGCTACATCGCCGAAACGGACGAACAGGCGCGCGAGGAGCTGTGGCCCTGCTTCAAGGCAATGCGCGACCGCATCGGCCGCGAGCGTGGCTGGCCGCCCATGACGCGCGCGGAATTCGACAACGAGATCGAAAAGGGTTCACTCTATGTCGGCTCCCCTGAAACGGTCGCCGCCAAGCTCGCCCCGGTCATCAAGACGCTCGGCATCGATCGCTTCCAGCTGAAGTACAGCGCCGGTGCGCTCGGCCATGACAAGATGTTGCGCTGTATCGAACTCTATGGCCAGAAGGTGATCCCGGCGGTGCGCGCTGCACTAGCGGCATAATCCCGGCCGGATATCCCTCCTCGCCTCTTCATCGGATCAACGGGCGCTTCGTTTCACAGCGAGACGCCCGTTGCTTTTTTTGTTGTCATTTTCCCGAAGTAAATGCTACGGATAATAAAACTGTAGCAATCACTACGGCATAAAAATATCCGATGAAAGAAAAGACGCAAAAGCCTCACACTTTCGACGATCGTGTTTTCGGCGTCCTCGAAACGCTCGCGCCGGCGGAGCAACGCATCGCCCGTTTCATTGTCAATCAGAAACAGTCCGTCTTGCTGAATTCGGCTGCGCAAATCGCGCAAATCGCCGGTACCAGCGATGCAACGGTGGTGCGCACCGCACGCGCCCTCGGCTTCGAAAGCCTGTCGACATTGCGGGCCGCCTTGCTTGCGGAACTGACTGGAACGCCCTCACCCGGAGCAAGGATGGAGCGCACGTTGGCTGAAACGGGCAGCCAGGCAGGCAATGCACTTCGCCATGTCATCGACATGCATGAGCAGGCATTGGGCGTCCTGCGACATGAGGAATTTGCAGCAAGCTTCGAGCGCTGCGTCGATATTCTGGCGGGTGCGGCCCGGCGCCATGTCTTCGGCATTGGGCCATCGGGCGCCATGGCTGATTATGCTAGCCTGCAGTTCAACCGCATCGGTCTGCCGACAAACGCGCTCTCTGCCTCGGGCATCGCGCTCGCCGATCGCCTGCTCTGGATCGGTGCCGGTGATGTGGTGCTGATGATCGCCTATGCGCCGCTCTACCGTGAAGTCGAGGTGCTGCTCGAGCATGCAGGTCGCCGCGGTGTGCCCGTTATCCTGATCAGCGACGACCTTGGCCTGCTAGTTGCCGACAGGGTGGCTGAGGTCCTACCCGTTCCGCGCGGCAATGCCGGCCACCTCGCCATGCATGGCGGCACAATGGTGCTGATCGAAGCGCTGGTCGTTGCGCTTGCGGCAAAGGGTAGAGACGTCGCCATCGACAGCCTTGACCAACTCAGCCAACTTCGCGGCACCATCGATAAGTCATGGAACAAGCGCGGCACGAGGAAGCGCAAGTGAGCGGCAACGACAGTCGCCGGACAGGAATGCTGTCCTTGCAAGCTCATCCGGCACATCAAGAAAATCATCCGCAAAATATCATGCCGATTCAAAGCCCTAACCGTCATTCGGGAATCAGTTCATGAACAACCTCACACCTATTCTGTCCACTGTGACGGCGTCCTTTCTCGGCTCGTTCGTCGAGGTCGTCGAGGCCTTCACCATCGTCCTTGCCGTCGGCGTCACGCGCAGCTGGCGCCCGGCGCTAACAGGCGCAGCGCTTGCCCTCGCCGTGCTGGCGGCGCTCGTCCTCATCTTCGGACCGCTGCTCGCGCTGATACCGATCGAAATACTGCAATTCGTCGTTGGCGTTCTGCTGATCCTCTTCGGCATGCGCTGGCTGCGCAAAGCCATTCTCCGCTCGCTCGGCGTCATCGCCCTCCATGACGAGGACGCGGCCTTCTCGAAGGAGACGGCGGCGTTGCAGGCGCAATCCACGGATCGCCGTGCCGATTATCTCGCCGGCCTCGCCGCCTTCAAGGCGGTGCTGCTCGAAGGTGTCGAAGTGGTCTTCATCGTCATCGCAGTCGGTGGCGCGCACGGCCTGACGCTCTATGCCGGTTTCGGCGCGCTTGCCGCCTTCGTGCTCGTCATGCTGATCGGGCTTCTGGTCCATCGTCCGCTTGCCACCGTGCCGGAAAATACCCTCAAATTCGTCGTCGGCCTGATGCTCACCAGCTTCGGCATCTTCTGGACCGGTGAGGGCATCGGCGCACATTGGCCGGGAGCGGATCTCGCGCTGATTGCCATCTTCGCGATCGTCTCTCTCGCGTCCTACGCCATCATCCGCGGCATGCGCGGCTCCAGCGGCAACCCAACAGCAAAGGCAGCCCAATGAACGTCCTCCGCATCGCCCTGTCCGAGCTTATCGGCATGTTTATCGATGACGGCAGCCTCGCAACGCTCTGCCTCATCCTCATCCTCGTCATTGCCGGCGCGGTGGAGTTTCTCGCCATGCCGCCGCTTGCAGGCGGGCTTCTCTTGCTGATCGGCTGCCTCGCCATCCTGCTCTACAGTGTCCGCCGCGCCGTGAGGCGATGACGCCCCTCGACAGAACTCGTCACGGATGCGAAGAATTCGGCAGTGTCGGCGAAATGGAGAAACGGTCACATGAGCAGCGCTTATCCCGAAGTCTATCTCGTACGGCACGGACAGACGGAGTGGAGCCTTTCCGGCAGGCATACCGGCCGCACCGATATTCCCTTGACCGCTGCCGGCGAGGAGGCTGCCCGCAAGGTCGCTGGACGTCTGCCGGCCATCGATTTCGCCGCCGTCTGGTCGAGCCCGTCGCAGCGTGCGCAAAACACCTGCGCGCTGGCCGGCTTCGGCAATCGGCGCGTCGTCAAGGAGGATCTAGCGGAATGGGATTATGGCGCCTATGAGGGCATCACCACCAAGGCGATCCTCGCCGAGCGCCCGGGTTGGCAGGTCTTTCGCGACGGCTGCCCGAATGGCGAGACGGCCGCCGATGTCGGCGCCCGCGCCGACCGGATCATCGGCGAACTTCGCGGCATCGACGGCTCCGTCCTGATCTTCTCCAGCGCCCATTTCCTGCGTGTCTTCGCCGCCCGCTGGGTTGGCTTGCCGGCGGAAGGCGGCGCGCATCTGGTCCTCGATACCACGAGCATCAGTGTCCTCGGCTACGAACATGACTTGACCGAACCGGTGATCCGTCGGTGGAACCAGGTCTGACAGACGCTCAGCGATCCGCAGCATTTCCATGAGCGTTTCGGGCGGCCACAGGCCGCCCGATGTTTTTCAAGAAGCCAGCTTCCAACCACTTTCCACGCCTTGAGGTCTCGCTTGCCAACTTCAACAGGCAGTTCAAGGTGCTGAAAGGCATGACGCCGCGCGAATATAGGGCGATGTTCGTCAGCAGCTGATGGATACCGCAAGCACTCTTGCAATTCTCGCCGCCGCAGCATCCGCCGCCTGAGCTTCCATGCGAGCGATACCGAACAGCAGCCCCGGTCGAGCCGGACCGAGATGCAGCAACGACATCGCGCGCAAGGCGAAGCCGTGAGCGTTAACGGCACGCATGCCGGCAACGTCATCGACCTCCTCGTCGCGGAACCAGCCTGCCAGCTGCAGCCCGCCCCCGCCCTCGCCGACCCGAAGCCACGCACCGCAATGACGATTGAGAGCGGAAACGACCGCCGCCATACGCTCAGCATAGACGCCATTCATCCGACGCAGATGCGCACGAAACCGGCCTTCCCGGATGAAATCGGCCAGAGCGGCCTGGATATGGACCGGCACGATCACCCCTCGCAGCCGCTGTGCTTTCTCGACGGAGGCGACCAGCCTGGAAGGCACCACGGCATAGGCGATCCGCAGACCGGGTGCGAGGGTTTTCGAGAACGTCCCGAGATAAGCCACCACCTCGCCACGATCGATCCCCTGCAGCGCGGCAATCGGACGGGAGGCATATTGGAATTCGCTGTCGTAATCGTCCTCAAGCACGATGGCGCCCTTGGTGCGGGCAAATTCGAGCAACGCAAGGCGCCGCGACAGGCTCATGGTCGCACCAGTCGGGTATTGATGCGAGGGGGTGACGTAGATCAGCCGGGGCGGCGGCCCCGCTGCGCGCGAAATATCGATCCCCTCCGCATCGCACGGCACCGGCACAAGCGTGGCGCCGGCCATGCGGAACAATGCGTGTGCAGTGGCATAGCCCGGATCCTCGATCCAGATGACGCCATCATTTGGATGGTCTGCCCAGAGCAAGACGCTGGCGAGCAGATTGATCGCAGCACCCGTCGATGGAACGATCAGCACCTGTTCAGGCCGGGCGATCACGCCGCGGGTCGCCGCGATATGATCGAGGATCGCTTCCCGCAATTCGCGAATGCCGCCGTGGGCGGAATAACCGAGATCATGCACCCGAAGCGAACGAGCGCGAGCGCCCAGGCATCGCGCCCAGGCGGCATGAGGGAAAGCGGCCACATCGGGAACGCCGGGCTCGAACAAACCGCCGCTTGCGAACTCAATTGCCTGGGGCAGGTTGGGTTTCAGCGTCTCGGATTGCCCCAGCAACGGCGATGAGAAAGCCGCGACCCGGGTTGCCGCACCCGTGGTCGATTGCAGATAGCCCTCCGCCTTCAGGCGATCATAGGCATTGACGACGGTCGAGCGCGCAACGCCGAGCGATATGGCTAATCCGCGCGTCGAAGGTACGCGTTGGCCTGCCGGCATCTGCCCGTGCAGGATACGGTCACGCATGACACGGTAAACTTGGCCTTCCAGATCGCCCGAAACCCGGTCAAGTGCCGGCCATTGCGCTACGGATGTCATGAGACTCCAACTGGTCTGCTCAAAATCAAAAAACTGGCTGTTTATAACCTACCTCTTTGTTGGCAGAGATCAACGATCAATCGATGAGGACGACATGGCCGACCAATACCCGCCACCAACAGAGGATTACCCCACCACCGAGCGCAGCCGCGTGCGGCGCAGCCCGAAACGCGGCACTCATGGCCGCGCGGACGTTCACGCGATTCTAGATGCCTCCCCCCTCTGTCATGTCGGCTATGTCATCAACGGCGCGCCCTATGTGACGCCCACGCTGCACTGGCGCGAAGGCGAGTATGTTTACTGGCACGGCTCGTCCGCCAGTCGCTTCCTGCGCGCTGCCGAGGACATGCCGGTCTGCCTGACCTGCAGCATCATGGACGGCTACGTGCTTGCCCGTTCCGCCTTCAATCATTCGGTCAACTATCGCTCGGCCATGGTCTTCGGCACGGCGCGCCTAGTCGATGATCCCGACGAAAAGAACCATGCCTTGCGCCAACTCATCGAAGATCTGTTTCCCGGACGCTGGGACAACCTGCGGCCAATGACCGCGCAAGAGGTGAAGGCGACATCCGTCCTGCGAATGAAAATCGACGAGGCCACGGCCAAGGTCCGCAACGCCCCGCCGGGCGATATCGATGAGGCGGATTACCCGGTCTGGGCCGGTGTCCTGCCGATAAGGAGCCATCTGGCATCGGCGGAAACCGCACCCGGCATGCCCGACAATATTGAGCTACCGCAAGCGCTCGCGGACCTGATAGCATCAGGCCGAATTCGCTGATCTGCATTCGAAGACCAAAGGACGTTGATATGGATCTTGCCAACTGGAGTGGCGTGCCTCGCCCCGAACGAACCATCCTTGACGGTCGCTATGCCCGGATTGAGCCACTCGATCCTGCGCGCCATGGCGCCGAGCTGTTTGCCTCAGCCCAGGCTCCCGGCGCCGACAATCGTTTCCGCTATCTCTTCGAAGACGCCCCCGCCGACTACGCCGCGTTTTCTCCCTGGCTCGAGAAAGCATCCTCCAGCACCGATCCCCTGTTCTTCGCAACGATCGACAAGCGAACCGGTCGCGTCGAAGGCCGTCAGGCATTGATGCGCATCGACAACACGCATGGCGTCATCGAGATCGGCAGCATCCTCTGGGGGCCGGCGATCGCCCGCAGCCGGGTAACGACCGAGACGCTCTATCTGTTTGCATCCTACGTCTTCGACACGCTCGGATACCGTCGCTTCGAATGGAAGTGCCACAATCTCAACGAACCCTCCAAGCGTGCAGCCGAGCGCTTCGGTTTCACCTTCGAAGGCATTTTCCGCCAGCACATGGTCGCCAAGGGCCGAAACCGCGACACCGCCTGGTTTGCGATGATCGATGCCGACTGGCCCAAGCTGAAAGCCGGTTATGAGCGCTGGCTGAGCCCTGAGAATTTTGACGAAGCCGGGCAACAGAAGACCAAGCTGACGTTTGGATAGACCAGCCCTTTCGACTGCAATTTTTGCTACAGAGACTTGCGAAAATAAACGACGCGCTCGGTTTCGACGAAGCCGAGCGCTACGTGGAAAGTGTGGCTCTCAAGATTGTCGATCAAAGCATCGGACGCAAATTCCGTGCATCCGGCGGCCCGTCCCCATACGGCAACGGCCTCGCATAACGCCTGTGCCGCGCCCTGCCCGCGACTTTCTCTGCGAACATAAATACCCTCGAGAAATAGGACAGGCGAGGTTTCGCAGCCATTGACGTAATCGTGCCGCAATGCCGCTTCAGCAAAACCAATAGCATGGTCTGCCGCATCGATCGCCACGAACCCAATACTGCCCTCAGCGGAACCAAGCCGTTCAAGCTCGGAACGGTGATGCTCGACCGAACCATCGGGCCAAAGCTCAGCGCGCAACCGCGCCCACGCATCCCAATATTCGGATCCAGCTTTCTCTATCCGCACGCCCATACCTTCCCAAGGTTTTGCCGGCCGTCAGTGAGGGTGGAAAAATTTCACTTTCGACTCCACAATCATCACGCTACATATCGCGCTTGCTCACGCGAAAATTATTCGATGGTCAGTATCTGAGGATGATGGCATGACATTTCAAAGCAGTTCGCGTCTTTACGCTGCTGTTTCAGCCCTGTTGTGGCCGGCAATCTTCTGCGCTGGATTGACCGGCGCCTATTTCGCCTTCGAATCGAACATGCACCTCCTCTGGTTCAATGTCGTCTATCTCTCGACGGTAGCGGTGATCGCGCTCTTCGAGCGGCTAATGCCCTATGAGAAAACCTGGCTGAAGCGCGATGGCGAGACATTCAACGATGTCGCCCATACGCTGCTGACCAAGGGGGGCGTACAGATCGCCGCCGCCATCGGCACGTCCTTTCCCATGGCAGTGGCGACGGTGGCGCAGCCGATGCTGAGCTACCATTCTCGCTTCTGGCCGGACCAGTGGCCGATGATCTTCCAGGTGGCGCTCGGCCTCATCATCGCCGAATTCGGCCTCTACATGGCGCATCGCCTCGCCCATGAGCATCTGTCGCTATGGCGCTTCCATGCGCTGCATCACAGCGTCGAACGCCTATGGGTCATCAATACCGGCCGTTTCCATGTCATCGATACGCTGTTCAAGATCGCGCTCGGCCAAATCCCGCTCTATCTGCTCGGCGCCCCGCTGCCCGTCTTCCTCTGGATCGGTGCGGTGACGGCCTTCATCGGTCTGCTCACGCACTGCAATGTCGACATGCGCACCGGGCCGCTCGACTGGATCTTCTCGACGCCGCGGCTGCATCGCTGGCATCATTCCAAGGTGCTTGCCGAGGGCAACACCAATTATGGCGAAAATCTCGTGATCTGGGATCAGCTGCTCGGCACCTTCCATAATCCGGCGCGCCCCTCCTCCACGGATATCGGCATCACCGGCAAAGTCGCCAAAGGCTTCCTCGCCCAGCTCACCCAGCCCTTCTCGAAGAAGGGCCGCAAGGAGATCATCGGCAAGAAGCCGAAGGAACTGATCCTTAAGGAAGAACAGGCCACGGCGGCAAGGCGGAGCAGCAACGCCACCATCCGCAAATCAGGCTAGAACCGCTTTCGAAAAATCGCTATCCGCCCGGCACCCCGACGGATGCGTTTATCGAGGTACGCCCTGTGGATAGAAACATTCCGAAAAACTTCGACCCGAGAAGGCACGTAATTCCGTTTCAAACCGGGAAGATATTGTCATCTAACGTGTATTGAAAAAGCCCCCCTAGGGGATTACCTAGGTCCACGCGATTTATTAGCAATGAAAGATTAGGAAAATCATTGAGATGGAAGGGAGGTTCAGCACAGAATACCTCAAGCAACTTCATAGAATATTTTTCATTTCCAGAGAAATAGACCGGCTTGAACGAGAATTCATCAAGCAAGGAATAGCACATTTTCACGTTTCCGGCGCCGGGCATGAGTCGACGGCGCTGCTCAACGAATTCCTCCAGGATAATGACTGGCTGCATCTGCACTATCGCGACAAGGCCCTGATGCTGGCCCGCGGCATGCCAATCCGCGAATTTTTCTCAAGCCTGCTCGCGACTGCCAATTCTCATTCCGCCGGCCGGCAGATGAGCGCGCATCTTTCCTCTCGCGCTCTCAACATCACTTCGATCGTTGGCCCGGTCGGTAACAATGCATTGCACGCAGCCGGCGTCGGCGCGGCGCTGAAGCACCGGCACGGCAAGCCGATCGCCATCTGCTGCGTCGGCGATGGTACGACACAGCAGGGCGAGTTCGTTGAAGCTGTCGCCGAAGCCGTGCGCGGCCAGTATCCCGTCGTCTTCGTCATCGAGGACAACAGCTTCTCGATCTCGACGCGCACGAGCAAGCAGACCTTCTTCGACTTGCCAGACGGCCCGGCTTCCTCATTCTATGGCGTCGACATTATTCGCACCGACGGCGACGACCTGACGGCCTCGCGTGAAGCCTTCCGCAAGGCCGTTCGCTACAGCCGCGACAGCCGCGCGCCAAGCATCGTGCTTCTCAACGTCGAGCGCCTGTCTGATCACACCAATGCCGATGATCAAAAGACCTATCGTACGACGCTGGAAATCGAAGCGAGTTCCTCGCGCGATCCGCTGCCCAACTTGCGGGCCATGCTGCAGAACGCAGGCGTCGGCGCCGCTGCGCTTGAGAAAATCGAGCGTGAGCTGACAGCCGAGGTGCAGGCCGAGGCCGCCCTTGCGCGCAAGGAGGATGCTCCCAAGGTCGAGCCGGAAGCCAAGGCTCCCTACCCCACTTCTTTCAGCCAATCGGCGGAATATCGCGGCAACGAACGCGAAGCGACGCTCACGATGCGCGAGGCGCTGAACGATGTGCTCGAGCGGCAGCTCGCCGCCAATCCCGAGGTCGTATTGTTCGGCCAGGATATCGAAGACCCGAAGGGCGATGTCTTCGGCGTCACCCGCGGCCT
The DNA here is from genome assembly GCF_050577975.1 of Rhizobium sp. BR 315. Classification (NCBI taxonomy): domain Bacteria; kingdom Pseudomonadati; phylum Pseudomonadota; class Alphaproteobacteria; order Hyphomicrobiales; family Rhizobiaceae; genus Rhizobium; species Rhizobium sp. BR 315. The sequence continues at coordinate 20,359 of NZ_JARWKZ010000030.1, forward strand.
CAGCACCAGATATCCCGACCGCGTGCGCAATGCGGCCCTCAGCGAATCCACCATCGTCGGCACCGCCGTCGGCCGTGCGCTCGCCGGCCAGCGGCCGGTCGCCTTCCTGCAATTCGCCGATTTCCTCCCTCTCGCCTATAACCAGATCGTTTCGGAGATGGGCAGCATGTTCTGGCGCACCAATGGCGCCTGGGAAGCTCCGGTCATCCTTATGGTGAGCTGCGGCGGCTACAAGCCGGGCCTTGGTCCCTTCCATGCCCAGAGCTTCGAGAGCATGCTCGCGCACACGCCCGGCATCGACGTCGTCATGCCCTCCAGCGCCGGCGATGCGGCCGGTCTGCTCAATGCCGCCTTCCAATCGCGGCGCCCCACCGTCTTCATGTATCCCAAGGCGGTGCTTAACAATTCGGACGGGCGTACTTCGACCGACCTCGACAAGCATTTCGTCCATCCCGGACTGTCGCGCCACGTTACCCGCGGCCGCGACCTGACGCTGGTCAGCTACGGCAACACGGTCTCGCTATGCGCCAATGCCGCCAAGGCCTTCGAAGCCCAGGGCTTCTCGGTCGAAGTGATCGACCTCCGCTCGATTTCGCCCTGGGACGAAAAGGAAGTGCTGGCAAGCGCGAGGCGCACCCGCCGCCTGATCGTCGTCCATGAGGACAACCGCACCGTCGGCATGGGCGCTGAGATCATCGCCACTGTTACCGAGAAGACAGACGTACCGGTTGTCGTTCGCAGGCTTGCTCGCTCGGATGCACACGTTCCCTTCAATTTCCGCAACCAGCTCGAGACATTGCCGTCCTACAGCAAGCTAGTCGACCTGATGGCCGAAGTTCTCGAATGCGAGGTCACCTGGCACGAAGAGGACGACAGCGGCCCGACCGCAGCCATCAAGGCGATCGGCTCCGGCCCCGCCGATGAAAACGTGCTGGTCACTGACGTGCTGGTCAAGCCGGGCGATACGATTGAGGTCGGCCAGCTCGTCGCCGTCGTCGAAGCGACGAAGGCTTCGGTGGAGATCTGCGCCAATATCGGCGGTGTCGTGCAGGAAGTCTTCGCCAAGGTCGGCGATCAGATCGCCACCGACAGCCCGCTTCTGACCGTCGACGCCAATCGCGAGACGAGCGAACGGAATTTCGCTCTTGCTTCGGAAGTGCAGAACAAATTCGTGCTGCGCCGCCTGAAGTCGCACACGATTCCGGCGTTGCGCCGCCATTCCGGCAGTTTCTCGGAGATCGCCGTCCACGGCATTGGCTTTGCGACCGGTGGCCGCCGCGTCACCAACGACGAGATTATCCATCATTGGCCGAGCCGGCGCGCCGACGAGATCTTCGCCTTAACCGGCATCAAGAGTCGCTTCTGGGTCGGCCCCGACGAAGGCACGCTGAGCCTTGCCACGAAAGCCACGCGCGACCTGCTACAGCAGAATCAGATCTCGATCCACGATATCGATCTGGTAATCGCCGCCACCGGAACGCCTGACATCGCCACACCGTCGCTGGCAAGCCGTGTCGCGGTTGCCGTCGCCGAAGATGGTGTGCGCCCCTCGCTTGCCGCCTACGACATGGGTGCGGCCTGCTCCGGCTATCTCTACGCATTGCAGCAGGCCTATGATTTCATCGCGCAGCAGAACGACGCCAAGGTGCTCATCATCACCTCGGAAGTATTGTCGCCGCTGCTCGATATGAAGGATTTCTCCACGGCAATCCTCTTTGGCGACGCCGCCACGGCCAGCCTCGTGACCAGCCGCGACATGGCGCGCAACCCGCTCTTTACCGCGAACCGCCCGATCGTCAGCGGCCGGCCGGAACCGGGCGATCTGCTCTACGTTCCGCTGCCGGACGATGGCGTCATCGCCATGAACGGCCGCACGGTCTTCACCGAAGCGGTACATTCGATGACCCGCTCGATCGAGAATGCCTGCGTCGATGCCGGCATCGAGCTTGCCAATATCGATCTGCTCGTGCCGCATCAGGCCAACCAGCGTATCATCGACACCATTGCCAAGCGCAGCGGTCGCCCAGCACTCAGCGTCATCGAGACCTATGGCAACACCAGCTCTTCGAGCATCCCGCTCGCCATGCTGCATGTCGCCAAAGAACACTCCGAGCCGCTCAATCTTGGCCTCGTCGCTTTCGGCGGCGGCATGACCGCCGGCGCAGCGATCGTGCGAACGGTGAAATAACCAACAGACCAGCGACCTTAATCGGACAGATGTTTCGCGCCCCTCCCGGGCGCGCGGCATCGCTCGAATATGGCCGCAATCCAGCGGCGATTCCCACATAAGCGGGAAGACGATCTCGGTCGCGATCACGCATAGGCAGCACGAAGCATCAAGTTTTTGCAACCTATGCGGCCCATGCTTCATTACAATTCATCCATCTTTGCCTGTGCAATCCCTTGAAAAGCACCTGAGCGGTACTTTACTTGATGTGCATGGCCAAGGCACCTGCTCCAGCGCATCCGACGCATCTGCGATACGAACTTGCCCCCGATGTAACGGCACGACAGGCAATGGAGGAGACCTTCGCCGCATACAGGCAGATGATGACGCTGCTAACAGAGATCGTTCCGGACAGAACTGGCGCGAATCTGGTTACGCTTCATGAGCTTGCTTATGAAACCATCCGCGAACGCACCGCCTTGCCCGCGCGCCTCGTAACACTCGGCCTGCGCGTTTTTGCGGTCAGTAGAGGTGATTTGGCAGACACCAACCGCCTGCCTCTCGATGAAAAACTCTTTGCCATCAAGGGCCCGTCAGACCTGACAATCTCGACGGTGCGCGGCCGCGTCGCCGTGCCCTTCGATGTGGCCGGTTATTTCAAGGGCTGGGAGAGCGTCTTTCCCGCCTATTTGATCGCCGATGACGGCCACTACGCGATTCACATCGGCGTAACGCCCAACTCCCGCCGAACGGAGGAAAACATCATGACGAACGAAGGCATTCTTTCCCGCATGGGGCGGCTGATCGCCGGCCTCGCCAACACCGCCATCGACAAGGTGGAAGGCACAAACAAGATCGCGGTCATCGAGCAGGCTTTGCGGGAGATCGATGCAGCCGCAGACGATGCCCGCGCCGATCTGGGCAAGGCACGTGCAGAGGAATACCGCATTCAGAGCCGCCGCAACGAAATCGTCGATGACCTCGCAGCCCTCGACGACAAGATCCGGCTTGCCGTCTCCACCGACCGCGACGATCTCGCCAAGGCTGGCGTCGCCCGCCAGATCGACCTCGAAGCCCAGATTGCCGCGCTCGACAAGGCGCTGGCAGATGCGAACGAGCAGATCGACGAGGGCCAGAAGGCGTTGCAGGCTGTGCTTGCCACCCGCCGTGAAGCGGAAGCGCGTCTGGTCGATTTCAAGCGCAGCATTGCCCGCCACACGCCAGAGGAAGCAACAGGCGGAAATCCGCGTGCAACGTCGACGTCCGGCGCTGCGCGCGCAGCAGCCGCGGTCTCCCGCCTGACCGGCGTGCCGGCTGGCGAACCCGCAACCAGTGCCGAGCTCGACGAGCTCGACCGCCTGCACCGGGAGCAGGCTATCGAAGCACGCCTTGCCCGCTTCAAGGCCAACGGCCAGTAAACGATGCACCTGTTTCTCGCACCCGAATGTGCGCCCTTTGCCATTGCGGCAATGATCCTGATCGGACTGACCGTCATCGAAATCCTGTCGATGCTGCTCGGCTTCTCATTGAGCGAACTCATCGGCAAGCCGCATTTCGATGGGCATGCAGGCGTACTCGCCGGCCTGCTTTCCTGGATCAATATCGGCGGTGTGCCGCTGCTGATCCTGATCATGCTGCTGCTCGGCATGTTCGCCATCACCGGCTTCGCCGTACAGACGGTCGCCGATAGTATCTCTGCACCGCTGCCGGCAATCGTCGCGGCCCTTCCCGCCACCGTTCTCACCATTCCGCTGGTGAGAGGCTCAACCCGTACCATCGCGCGGCTCATCCCCCGCGATGAAAGCTATGCCGTCGACACCGCGGATTTCGTCGGCCGCACCGGCACGGTTACCATCGGCCCTCTGGATCAGGGCCTGCCCGGCCGCGTCAGCGTCAAGGATGCCTATGGCAACTGGCATCAGCTGCGCGCCAGCGCCGCCAAGGGCGAAAACCCTTTGCCGATCGGCGCGAAAGTTCTGCTTGTGGACCGCAAGGCCGACATCTTCGTCGCAGTTTCCGCCCCATCGGACCTTATGGAGTCCGGTGATAAATCCTCTACGGAGCAACCTTCATGACCGACCTTTACGACCTTATAGTTCCCGCAGGCATCGGCGTCGTCCTGATCCTCGGGATCGGCTTTGTCCTTGCCTCGCTCTATGTCCGCTCGAGCCGGGATGAAGCCTATGTGCGGACCGGCCTCGGCGGTCAGAAAGTCGTCCTCGACGGCGGTTCCGTCGTCCTGCCGATCTTCCACTCGATCGCCCGCGTCAACCTCAAGACCTTGCGCCTGGAAGTCCAGCGCGGCGAGAATGACGCGCTGATCACCAAAGACCGCATGCGCGTCGATATCGGCGCCGAGTTCTACGTCCGCGTTAAGCCAGACAGCTCTTCCATCGCTCTTGCCGCACAAACGCTCGGCAGCCGCACCAACGACAGCGAGCAACTGCGCCAGTTGATCGAAGCAAAATTCGTCGACAGCCTGCGTTCGGTTGCGGCCACGATGAACCTCGATGCGCTGCAGGAACAACGCATGGACTTCGTCAAAGCCGTGCAGGATGCCGTCGGTTCCGACCTGCAGTCCAACGGTCTCGAACTGGAATCCGTGTCGCTGACACGCCTCGACCAGACCGATATCAAGCACTTCAATGCCAACAACTTCTTCGACGCGCATGGTCTTGCCGCGCTGACCCGCGTTACCGAAGCGCGCAAGAAGGAACGCAACGAGGTCGTCCGCGATACCGAAGTCGCCATCGCCCAGAAGGACCTAGAGGCCCGTCAGCAGTCGTTGACGATCGAGCGGACGAAGCGCGAAGCCGAGCTGAACCAGCAGCGCGACATCGCCAACAAATCAGCCGCAACCCGCGCTGAAACCGCGCAGCAGGAACAGGCCGCCAAGCGCGCGGAAGAGGAAGCCCGCATCGCGGCTGAACAGGCGATCGCCGAGCGCGAGGCGGCAGCAAAGCAGGCCCGCGAATCCGCCAACATCGACTCGACCCGCGCAGTACAGCAGCGCGACACCGAAGCCCGCCGCGACATTCAGATCGTCGCGCAGGAAAGCGCCATTGCGGTTTCCAACAAGAGCCGTGAGGAGTCGGAAGCCAAGGCGAAGGCAGAAGCTGCCCGCGCACTCGCTATCGCTGCCGAAGAAAAGGTCGGCACCGCCAAGGCCGTTGAGATTGCAGAACGTGAAAAGCAGATCGCCGTGATCGACGCGCAGAAGCGCGCTCAGACCCAGGCAACCGCCGTCACGATTGCGGCAGAAGCCGAAAAGCAGGCGGCGACCGACCAGGCGGAGGCCATCAAGACGCTGGCAACGGCTGAAGCGGATGCCGCGATCATCAAGGCCAAGGGCATTCTGGAAACCGGTAAGGCGACAGCCGAAAGCGAGGCGCTGCTCAACGAAGCCCGCAACAAGCTCAGCCCCGCCATCATCGAATTCGAGATCACCCGCGAGCGCATCCGCATCGTGCCCGCCGCTCTTGCCGAGGCCGTCAAGCCGATCGAGAAGATCTCTGATATCAGGATCTTCGACACCGGTGGCATGCTCGGCCGCAACGGCAACGGTGCCACTGGCGGCAGTGGCGTCGGCCTCGGTGAAGGCCTTGCCGGCCAGCTGCTCTCCTACCAGGCGAACAAGCCGATCCTCGACCGCTTGCTCAAGGAGGCCGGCTTCGACGGCGACAATGCCATCTCGGCGCTGCTCGGCAAGCTGGACGGCAAATCCGCTGCGGCTGAGCCAGAAGAAGAGTATTACGAAGAGGACGACGCCGAAGAGACGGATAAGCCTGCTTAACGCTTGCCTCTGATCGACAAAAATAAAACCCCGGAATCCGCAAGGGTTCCGGGGTTTTCGTTAAACTCGCCGGCCAAGGTGATCAGGCCTTCGGGCGATTTCTGAATGCCTCTGCTTCGGCGTAGAACTTCTTTTCCCATTCCTTGTGATTGTCGAGGCCTTCCTTGATGAAGGGCGTGAAGATCGCCAGGTTCATCAGGGCCCAGTTGACGATGCGGGCCGGGAACTTCAGCGGCTTTACGAAATCGACGAAGAGCACCACGCGGGTCTTGTCGGAATGGTTCCAGGCTTCGTGCTCATAAGCGTCGTCGAAAATCAGCGCCTTGCCTTCCTGCCAGTGGCAAACCTGCTTGTCGACGCGGATAGCAAGTTTCTCGTTCGGCTCCGGCACGATGAGGCCGAGATGCAGGCGAAGCACGCCGTTATAGGGACCGCGATGGGCCGGAAGATGCTTGCCTGGCTCGAAGATCGAGAACATTGCTGTCGTCAGGCCGGGGATCTTCTGCACGGCCGCCCAGGTATTCGGGCACGCCTTGATGTTCTGCTCGGACTTCACGCCGAAACCGAGAAGGAAGAAGGTCTTCCAGCGGGTATCGGTCGAAATCGTCTTTACGTCGGTGGAGATGTCCTGGAAAGTCGGCAGCTCGCTCTGGCGCAGCAGTACCTTTTCCAGCTCGGCGCGGATTGCGGGGTAATCCTTCTCGATCTCTGCAGCCCAAGGGAAGGTCGCCGTATCATAAACAGGCGGATTGCCGAGCTTGGCATATTTCAGATTGAGGCTTTCGGCCCAGGCGACGATGCCCATGAAGAAGCGCGTCATGGCGCTGGGGCGATCCATCGGCGCAATGCCGGCCGTGCCAAAGGTCTGTTCCGGAGCATGGGATTGGTTGGAAGTGGGAGCAGGTGCGCTCAAGGGGCTCTCCGTCATGTCTGTCTTTAAGGGCTGCCTAGGAGGAAGTTGCCGGCCCGGAGGAACGCAAATCCCGAAGGGGTGCCAGGCTTAAAACTTGGGATATTCGCCTGTCCCTCCCGATTGACACCCAACTCCTTTGTTATGCGATGATTACAATAGCCGATTATATGAGTTGATTAGTCGAATTTCGCAAGAGAGTCCGTTCGCAACGAGCGGTAGTTTGTCATGGACAGAATCCTTAGCGATTCCCGGAGGCATTCACCTCAGAATCGGCAAAAATGCGGCGAAATCTGCCGACACAATTTCGTTACGCCGTTTAAGGCTGAATTATTAGCCGGACAATTGCAAATCCCGCTATCAACACCACAATCGATGGGAAAACGGACAAGAAAATATACGCGATGGACGGTATCCACTGGCCGCGCTCCCATAGCACCCACGCTTTCCAGCGCAAAGGTCGAAAATGTCGTGAACCCGCCAAGAACGCCGGTTGTCAGGAACAACCGCACCTCCTGCGACATACGCCGCAAAGGTGAAATACTCGGTCAGCAGCCGCATGACGAACGCCCGAGCACATTGATGATGAGCGTGCCGAACGGAAATTCGACCCCGAGCAGGCGAGCGACCGCCTCGTTGATGCTGAGACGGAATGCCTGCCCAATCCTGCACCGAGAAACACGACGAAATAGAGCACGACAGCCTCCAGTCGACCTTGTTTCAAAGCTTTTCGATCTTGTGGACATTTTCCCGCCGCGTTTCCAAGCCGCGTTCGCGGATATGGCGAAGCGGCACATCCGCGGGGATGTGACTGGAAGCAGCACCCTTCACGATGCCGAGACGCTGCGACAGATAGATGCTGGTATGGCCGCTGCAGATATAGGCAAGGAAGCAGGCGACGGCGAGATAGACGGTGTGCGTCGCGCCGAACAGCTCGACACCCATGATCATGCAGGCGAGCGGCGTGTTGGTAGCGCCGGCAAAGACGGCAACAAAGCCCAATGCGGCAAAGAGATCAGCCGGCGCGCCGAGAATGGCGGCAAGCGCGTTGCCGAGCGCCGCACCGATGAAGAACAGCGGCGTCACCTCGCCGCCCTTGAAGCCGGCGCTGAGCGTTACGATCGTAAAGACCGCCTTCCAGAACCAGCTCCAGTAATCGACACGAGCCGGATCGAAAAAGCCGAGGATCGTTGCATCGGCGGGATTGGGCGACCAGACGCCAAGCCCGAGATATTCCCGCGTGCCGAGCAGATAGACGAGGCCGATCAGGATCGCACTGGCGACGACGGGCCGCAGCGGCGCATAGGCGCATAACCGCTTGAAGGCCGCCGACGCCCTATGCGAGACCTCGCTGAATGAGCGCGCCATCAAGCCGAACACGACACCTGCGACGCCGACCTTGAGGAGCAGCAGCGCATCCAGATGGAAGGTGCTTGCCGGCGTACCGGCGAGATAGCCGATCTGATACTGGATATGCTCGATACCCCAGGCATGGCAGGTCCAGTCGGCCGCGATCGCCGCCGCAAGGCCGGGGATCAGGGCTTCATATTGCATTCGCCCGATCGTCAGCACTTCGAGCGCAAAGACCGCACCCGCGATCGGCGTACCGAAGACCGCGCCGAAGCCGGCGGCAATGCCGGCCATGAGGAGGATCCGGATCTCGGCATGGCTGAGCCGGGAGATCCTCGCGAAGGCGCTCGCAATGCTGCCGCCGAGCTGCACCGCCGTCCCCTCGCGCCCCGCCGAACCCCCGACCAGATGCGTCAGAACCGTCGAGACCAGAATGAGGGGCGCCATGCGCAAAGGCACGCCGCCGCCGGGCTCGTGGATCTGATCGACAATCAGATTGTTGCCGCCTTCCGACCCGCGGCCAAAATGCTGGTAGACCAGGACCATCAGGAAGCCGGCTACCGGCATCAGGAAGATCAGCCAGGGATGGTCGAAGCGCGTTGCAGTCGCTTTGTCCAGGCTCCAAAGAAAAAGCGCGCAGAGCGAGCCGACGACGACAGCCATCGGCACGACCAGAAGGATCCATTTGAACAGGCTGCGAAATTGCTGAAAGCGATGATGAAAATATGCGGATGCGGACATCATTTTGCCCCTCCCGCGAAGCCGACGGACGGTTTCCCGGGGATACAGGATAGGAAACATGCGTGAGATAACGGCAAGAAAACGGACACGACTCTACTCCTTCGCCCTTCAGGCGTCTCGAGTAGGAGTCATCAGCTTCCCTGGAAATATCAGAGCAGCGGTTCGGCCACCATGGCCCGGCAGAAATCCATTACCGTTGAGATTTCAATACAGAAATACGCCCACCGCTGTCAATGTGCCGCACTTGAGCACGCCGGATGCATTCCGTCACACCGCCCGAGCAATCATCTCGATCGGCGCGAGCAGCCCTGCTTCCACCGACATGTTGACATTGCTGCTCCGCTCACTCGCCCGCGGCCCCATCACTGTTCGGAATCCCGGGTCTCGCCCCTCGCCTGCCGCAGCTTTGGCGCGCGCCTCATGCGCCAGCCGGATCGCCAATGCGCTGCGATCCCGCTCCAGCTCCACCGCAAAGCCGGCTTCTTCGAGTAGATGGCGATAGACATCGGAGCTGCAGACGAAGCTCGTTTCCGGCTCCATCGCCCAGGGCATCGGATAAGGTAGTGTGCCCTCGCGCATCTGCATAATTTCATAGAGCCCGAACCGGCCACCCGGCTTGAGAATGCGGCGGATCTCTGCAAACAGCCTCGCCTTGTCCTCGATATTCATGCCGACATGAATGAGCGTCGTGCGGTCGAAACTGCCGCTCTCGAAGGGCAAGTCCAAGGCGCTTCCCTGCCGGAAGGATACCAGATCCGCCAGACCGCAAAGGGCTGTCAGCGACTTGGCGACCTGAACGAATTCTTCGGTGAGATCGATACCCGATACCGCGCATCCGTAGGAGTCGGCAAAATGGCGGGCAGGCCCGCCGAGCCCCGATCCGATATCGGCAAGCCGCAGACCGGCGGAAAGATCGAGATCGAGCGCGAACTCCACCGTGGCGGCATGACGCCCGAGGTGGAACTCATCGACACCGGCGAGGTCCCTAAGGCGCAGATTGTCGATATCCTTGCCACTGGTCGACAGGATTTGCAGGATCGCCGTTTCCAGCGATCCATGCGTGTAGTGGCTGGCAACTTTTTCCTCGGTGGACATGCATGCACTCCCAAGGTTTTGCCTGAAGGTGGCCTATGACATCAGACCTTCAGTTCGCGCCGCTCCGTTTCCGTTACCATGGCAAGATCCAGCACGCGCTGCAAGTTGGCTGCGTGGCGGAAGCTCGGATCCTGGCTGCTGCCGGTCATGACGGCATCGGCAAACCGCTGGTAGTTGGTCGGGACCGCCGGCACCTCGATGACCCTCCACGTCGCCGTTTCGGTATCATCACCAAGGCAACCGCACAGTTCGGAGCCGTTCGGGCTGTGGGTCACTTCCAGGCCGCCGCGCTCGCCGTAGATGCGAAGCTTCAGCTCGTTCAGATGTCCCGTTGCCCAGCGGCTCGCATGCACGACGCCGAGCGCACCGTTGGCAAAGTCGACCGACATCGAGAAGCTGTCGTTCGCGTCAAGCGTATACTCGCCGATACGCTCGCCAGGCGCCTTGGCGAAGGTCTTGAGGCGGGCGAAGACGTGATCGATATCCGTCGCTGCACCATAAGCGGCGAAATCGAGAATATGAATGCCGATATCGCCGAGAACGCCGTTCGAGCCGTGACCGGTCGACAGGCGCCAGAGCCATTTGGATTCGCTGCGCCAATCGCCCCATGCCTTGGAGACGAGCCAGCTCTGCAGATAGGACGCCTCCACATGCTTGACCGTGCCGATCTCACCCGAGATCACCATCTCGCGCGCCTTCTGCAGCTGCGCAACATTGCGATAGGTCAGATTGACCATATTGACGACCCCTGCCCTCTCGGCAGCTTCCGTCATCTCGAGCGCCTTTTCATAATTCTCCGCGAGCGGCTTCTCGCAGAGAACGTGCTTGCCGGCGGCAAGCAACGGCAGGGTCGTCGGATGGTGAGCCTTGTCCGGCGTGACATTGGTCACCGCATCGAACTCGCCCCAGGCCAGCGCCTCGTCGAGCGACGAAAAGCGCTTATTGATGTCGAACATATCGCAAAAGGCGGTGAGCCTCGTCGCGTCAGTATCGACGGCGCCGACGATTTCGACGCCAGAAATGCGGGCGAAATGCTCCACGTGGTTCTTCGCCATGCCGCCCGTGCCAACTACTATGAGACGCATATGATACCTCAGCGATAACCGGCTTCGCCGGCCTGGTGCAGTTTCGGACCACGCTCGACGATCGGCTCCAACGCCGTCTCGACCGGCACGTTGGGCGCATCATGGATGCTGGCCTGAGTGCCGAGCGGATTGTGGGCCCACTTCACGGAATTGATCAGCACCTTGTGGACCGTGGCGTCGTGATAGGTCGGGTAGGTCTCATGGCCAGGGCGGAAATAGAAGATGTTGCCGGCACCGCGGCGCCAGGTCATGCCCGAGCGGAAAACTTCGCCGCCCTGGAACCAGGAGATGAACACGGTTTCCAGCGGCTCCGGAACGGAGAACTGCTCACCGTACATTTCCTCGTTCTCGAGCTCAAAATGCTCGCCCAGACCAGCCGCGATCGGATGGCGCGGATTGATGACCCAGAGGCGCTCGCGCTCACCGGCCTCGCGCCATTTCAGCGCGCAAGGCGTGCCCATCAGGCGCTTGAAGACCTTGGAGAAATGGCCGGAATGCAGGACGATGAGGCCCATGCCCTCCCACACGCGCTTGGCGACGCGCTCGACCACTTCGTCGTTAACGGCGCCATGGTCCTTGTGACCCCACCACAGCAGGACGTCGGTGTCTTTCAGGCGCGCTTCGCTAAGACCATGCTCCGGCTCCTGCAACGTTGCAGTGGTTGCCTGGATACCGGCATCGGCATTCAGCGCCTTGGCGATGGTGTTGTGCATGCCTTCCGGATAGATCTCGGCGACGACTTTGTTTGTTTGCTCATGAATGTTCTCGCCCCAAACGACGGCACGAATAGTCATTACGGCACTCCTCTAATTCTATTGGGATTGAATAGGTTTACGATCCAAAGCGCTTTGGGAAAGCGCCGTACTTCAAACCTTCATCAGCCTGCTTTGTAGAGACATAGAACCTTCAAAGCGATTTGACAAAGGCAAAAACGGCCATGAACAACACCTCTGTTTTCAGTGCGACACGGATTTTGAAAAGAGATTGACGACGAGCACGCCGGCAATGATCAACCCCAGGCCGATGACGGCGGCAAGGTCGAGTTTCTGACGGAACAGCACGAACCCCACCACGGAAATCAGCACGATGCCGAGCGCGCTCCAGATAGCGTAGGCGATGCCCACCGGGATGACCCGCAACGTTACCGAAAGGCAATAGAAGGCCGCCGTGTAGCAAACCACCAGAACGATCGTCGGACCGAGGCGGGTGAACTGCTGCGACATCTGCAACGCCGTCGTGCCGATCACCTCCAGCACGATCGCAACCAGCAGCATTGCATAGACAGATGCGTTCGCCATTCCCATGTCTCCGACGATTCCTAGAGGTGTGTGAGCTCGACAAGCCGCCCGATGAGCGTCGCGCGCGCGTTTGCGTCCATGTCGTGACTACCGAGCAGGTCCGCAAGCCAGATCCCATCGGCCGCCAACCTGACGATTGCCGCGTCCACCGAGGAATCCGTACCGACATATTCCTCGCTGCGCTCGCGCACCCACTCGTGCCAGCGCTGCCGCAATTGCGGCTCGGTAAGCAGCACCATCGTCACCTGCGCCCAGTCCTTGTTGCCCTGCGGCTGATCGCGCAGTGCCAGGCACGCATGCAGGTAACCGCGGGTAAAGCGACCATGCGGCAATGGATCCGCGCGCATCGCTTCCTCGATTGCAGCATCCAGCCGCTCCAGCAGGCTGTCGAACAGCGCTTCGAGAAGCATGTTCTTGCTGGGGAAGTGATGCAGCAGGCCACCCTTGCTCACCCCGGAGGCGCCGGAAACGGCATCCAGCGTCACCGCAGCCATTCCCTTTTCGGAAGCAAGCCGCGCCGCGACCTCCAGCAACTGCTGGCGGACGAACAAAGGCTGCTTCTTCCTGTGGTGCGCTGTGGACATGGCGACATAACATACCAATTGGACGGTTTCGTCAATCAACTAATCGGCGGTCCGAAAACCCATGAGTTCCGGACCTCATCAAAGCCATCCTCCTCTCAAATCACACTATGATGCGCGACATCATTTTCATCGAAAATCGACACTTTTGCAGCATCGACGGTGAACGCAATCGGCGAGCCGGTAGTGATGGTGGTCATGCCCGGATCCGTGCCGATGATTTTGGAACCGTCCCTGAGCCGGACGTGAACGAGTGAACGGTCGCCGAGGCGCTCCACGGTCTCGACCTGCCCGCCAATATCGCCCTTCTCCGCCGCTGTGACGACCAGATGCTCCGGGCGGATGCCAAGCGCCAGCCCGGAATTCGAAATGCCGTTGAGCCCGACCGCCGTCTTGATGACCGATCCATCAGGCAACGTCGCCGTCGCCAATCCGCCCGCCTCGCCGATGCCAGCTATATTGATGAAGTTCATGCCCGGTGAGCCGACGAACTGGGCGACATAGCGTGTCGCAGGGCGCGTGTAGATCTCGACAGGCGAAGCGACTTGCTCGATCTTCTTGTTGTTGAGCAGCACGATACGGTCGGCAAGCGTCATCGCCTCTACCTGATCGTGGGTGACGAACACCATCGTTGCACCCAGCCGCTCATGCAGCTGCGCCAGCTCGACGCGCGTACGAGTGCGCAGGCCGGCGTCGAGGTTGGAGAGCGGCTCGTCGAAGAGGAAGACATCAGGCTCGCGCACGATGGCGCGGCCGATCGCAACACGCTGGCGCTGGCCGCCTGATAGAGCCGAAGGCTTGCGATCCAGAAGGTGCGGCATTTCGAGGATCTTCGCCGCCGCCTCGATGCGCCTGGCGATCTCGGTCTTCGGCGTCTTGATGTTACGCAGGCCGAAGGACATGTTGTCGCGAACCGTCATGTGCGGATAGAGCGCATAGGATTGGAACACCATCGATACGCCGCGCTCGCCGGGCGGCAACTGATCGACCCGCCGTCCGCCGATCCAGATCTCGCCGCTGGTGATCGACTCCAGACCGGCGATCATACGCAGCAATGTCGACTTACCGCAGCCCGAACCGCCGAGGAAGACGACGAACTCGCCACGCTCGATCGTCAGATCGATGTCGTTCAGAACCTGCACGGCACCGAAATGCTTGGTGAGGGACTTGATGTTGATGCCTGCCACTTTGCTCCTCCTGCGGAAAAATCGAACTTCGTCAGACTTGCCATTCATCGCGCCCGGCCCGACGATCACAGTCGGAACGAGGCTTCCGCATTGGTTATTTGACGGCACCTGCGGCGACACCGCGCGTCAGGGTCCGTTGGAAAATCAGGAAGAAGATCACCGTCGGCGTAATGCCGAGCAGCGAGGCCGCCGCAATCGCGGTCGGCTCCTGCGTATTGGCACCCGACAGCACGCCCATGGCGACGGAAACCGTCTGGTTGTTGTTGGAAACCAGGAACACCAGCGGGATCAGGAACTCGTTCCAAGTCCAGATGAAGAAGAAGGTCGCCAGCACCGCAAGCGTCGGCCGCAGCACCGGCACGATGACCATCCAAAGGATCTGCCAGCGCGTAGCATTGTCGATCTGCGCCGCCTCGATGATTTCGCGGGGGAAGGTCGCCAGCACCGAAGACAGAAGATAGGTCCCGAAGGCGGTGTGCAGCACGCCGATGATCAGGATCACCGAGAGCATCGAATCGAACAGGCCGACCTGCTTGGACATGTAGTAGAGCGGATAGACCAAGGCTTCCTGCGGCGCCATGATCGAGATCAGCAGGATGACAAGCATCACCTGTCCGCCGCGTACGCGGCCGATGCCGATGGCATAGGCGTTCAGCAGGCTGAGAACGACGGCCAATATCGCAGTACATCCACTGATGAGAATGCTGTTGAAGAGCTTTCGGGGGAAATCGACATTCATCCAGAAGTTCTTGAGCGCTGTCAGGTCGAAGCTATGCGGAAAGGCAAGCGGGCCATTGGCGGCATAGTCGGAAGGCGTCTTTATGGCATTGAAGGCGGCCAGGAAGAACGGAAACAGCGTACCCGCAAGGAAAACAAGCAGGATAGCCAGAACGACCCATCGGCCAATCCCTTTCTTCTGGCCGTGATGCACCGAAACAACCGGGGCGGAAATCGAAGACGTCATCGCCATGTCAGTGCCCTCCCTCGGCCTGTTTCGATTGCATGCGCAGGAACACGACGCCGAGTATGATGGTGATGACGGTCTGCAGCGTCGCAATGGCCGCAGCATAGCCAACACGGTTCGTCGTGAAGAAATGATAGTAGGACAGATAGGATGGCACCGTGGTCGCATTGTCGGGTCCGCCCGACGTCAGCACGTAGATCGGCGCAAAAACCTTGAGTGCCGCGATCAGCGTCGTCAGCGCCACCACGAAAATCTCAGGCATGAGCATCGGAATGGTGATGGAGCGGAAGCGCCCGAACCAGCTCGCATTGTCGAGTTCGGCCGCCTCGTAGAGCGAAGGGTCGACGCGCGCCAATCCGGACATGAACACGACAAGGCAGTAGCCGACCTGGACCCAGACGATGACGGCGGAAACGGCCCAAAGCGCATAGTTTGCGTCTCCCAGCCAGTTCTTGGCGAGGAAATCAAGCCCAATGGTTTTCAATACCGCGTTGATAATGCCGATGGGGTTGAGGATCCACCCCCAAAGGACACCGGCCGCGGTCAAGGGCAGAATCTGCGGCAGGTAGAAACCGGCGCGGAAGAAACTCGACCACGTCTCGCTGAATTGCGCACTGATATAGTCGAACAGCACCGCCGCCAGCACCAACCCCAGGAGGATGGGCACGATGGTCATCGAAATGATGAACAGCAGTGTATGCTGGATCGAACTCCAAAAGAGGCTGTCCAGCAGCAATCTCTGATAGTTTTCAAAGCCGACATAGCGCGGCGGAATGACACCGCCCTTCCATGTCGTGAAGCTGATCACGAAATTGGCGATCAGCGGAATGAGCACCACCAGCACAAATCCCAGCATCCCGGGGATCATGTAGAAATAGTACCCCGCCCTGCCGGCGCTCTTCGACTTTTCCATCGAATTCCTCCAGTCCGATACGGCGGGTGGCATCAGAGCCGTCCCGCCGTTGTGATTGTCGCCGATGGTGTTATTGCGCCGCCTGCACGTCGTCGTAGGCCTTCTTCAGCCGTGCAGCCAATTGATCAGGTGGCGTGGAGCCGTTCACCAGGCCGGTAGTCGCCTGAATCAGCAGTTCGTAATAGCCGGGCACCGGCCAGTCCGGGTAGAAGCCGAGGCCGCCCTTGCTGGAAATCTGGTGGAAGAGTTCGACATTGCGCTTGCCGACCTCATCGGTGATGGCAGCCGGATCTGCATCAATAGCCACACCGCCAAGATTTGCCTGTTCGTTCTGATTGTCCTTGCTCAGCACCAGATCGATGAAATCATAGGCGAGATCCTTGTTCTTGGCGCTCTTTGGCACCATGAACATGCTGCCAGTTGAGCCGACGGTGTACTTCGTCGTCGGGAAAATGAACTGGCTCCATTTGAACGTCTTGATTGTGTTCGCAAAATTGCCGTTGTTCCAGGTACCGCTGACGAACATCGGCGCCTTGCCCGAAGAGAACACATTGGCGGCGTCCGTCCCCTTGAGGCCGGTCGAATCCTTCGAGATGTATCCCTTGCCCACCCAGTCAGCGATCTTCTGAGCAGCGAACAGGAAGGGCTTGGTATCGAGCGGCGCCTTGAGACCCTGATAATTCTTGACCCAGGTGTCATCGGCCTGCGTCAGTGCCAGCGTGTAGAGCAGATGCTGTGCGTTCGAATCCACCGTGCCGTAGGCAAGCGGTGTAATGCCCTTCTGCTTGAAGTGGTCGAGAGTCGCCTCAAACTCAGCCAGCGTCGTCGGCACCTTCAAGCCATCGGCCTGGAACATGTCGATGTTGTAGAAGACCGAGACGAACTCGCCAAGCGCTGGAATACCGATGATCGGACCCGAGCCATAGACGCCATTCTGGTCATATTTGCTGAGCTGCGTGTTGGTTTCGTTCAGGACCTTACCCCAGCCACGCTTCTTGAACTCATCATCGAGCGGCGTCAGCAGCCCCTGCGAGGCGACGAGGCCCGCTGTTGCGTTGCCCTTATTGTACTCGAGCACATCAGGCGCCTGATCCGAATTCAGGATAAGACTGCCGGCCTTCTGCAATTGATCGAAGGTTTTTTGCTCGAAATTGACGGTTACATCGGGATGTTTGGCCTTGAATACGCCGAGTGCCTTCGTCCAGGCTACCGCCTGAGGCGTGTCGGGCAGCTCGTACCACCAGACGTTAAATGTCTTGCCCTGGGCCTGCGCCACACCGGCAGCCAACAGAAGCGACATGCCGGCCGAGACCGCCAGCTTCGAAAAAATATTCATATGTTCTCCTCCACCTGCGAACCGTGACGGTTTCAGTCCGACGACATGGCCCGCGCTGCCATCGGGTTTTCCCTCATTTCTACCAAGCACTCGCCTGTCCCATGAGGCGATCAGCGGATGCTCGGCAGTTCCTCCGTTTGGATACCGTCTCGCGTGGAGCAGCTGCCGCTCCACACCTTTGATTAACGCACAACTTGCCTCCTGAATCGATGCAGATTCGCAAATACGCGCGTTACTCGACGAATTCACCGCCCCGGCTTCTCTTGAGATAGTTCAGGCCGTGAACCTGACCAGTCATCTCAAGCGCATCGCGATAGACCGGGTCATGCCAGCCTTCGATGTCGATGGAACCGGACCAGCCGGCAAGCCGCAGCTCGGAGATAATGTCGGTCCAGCTGCTGTCGCCGAAGCCCGGCGTGCGCATGAAGACGAACTTCTCCTTGCCGAAGATGCCATGTTCCTTGATGACGTCCCAACGGATCGTCGCGTCCTTGCCGTGAACGTGGAAAATCTTGCTTGCCCATTTGCGGATCTGAGGCAGCGGCTCGATCAGATAGACCATCTGATGGCATGGCTCCCATTCCAGGCCGAGATTGTCGTCCGGGGTCTCGTTGAACATCAGCTCCCAGGCGTCGGGATTGTGCGCGATGTTCCAGTCGCCGGTCGCCCAGTTGCCGTCCATGGCGCAATTTTCAAAAGCGATCTTGATGCCCCTGTCGGCAGCCCGCTTGGCGAGCTCGCTCCAGACCTGCTTGTAGCGCGGCAGGCTGTCGGTGAGCGGCTTGTCACGGATGCGACCGGTAAAGCCGGCAACGCAGGTCGCGCCGAAATGATGGGCATTGTCGATGCAGTCCTTCCAGCCCTGCAGCGTCTGCAGGTCCATCTCGCGCTCTTCGAGCGGATTGCCGAACATGCCGAGGGTCGAGATGGTGATGTCGCGATCGCCGATGGCGTCGCGGCAGCGCTT
This sequence comes from Rhizobium sp. BR 315, assembly GCF_050577975.1. Taxonomy (NCBI): domain Bacteria; kingdom Pseudomonadati; phylum Pseudomonadota; class Alphaproteobacteria; order Hyphomicrobiales; family Rhizobiaceae; genus Rhizobium; species Rhizobium sp. BR 315. Next base: position 38,746 of record NZ_JARWKZ010000030.1, read on the forward strand.
GCCAAGTTCCGCGAGGTTCTGGCCGTTGGTGGTCTGCCAGAAGAAGGGCTCGAAGCTTTCGAAACCGAGGTCGGCGATCTTGGCGATGTTCTTGGCGGCATCCTCGTTCGTCGCCCTGATCATCGTGCCGATGCGGATAGCCTTTGCCGGATTAGTCATGATCTCACTGTCCTTGTGCTGAAATGTCGACGCGCCGGCCGGTCTGGGCGCTCTCGATCGCGCCGAGAACCATGGCCAGGCTGCGGATATTGTCGCGGCTTGCCGTTTCGGGCGGCCTGCCGGTCCTGATCGCTTCGATGAAGGAGGCGATGACGCTGGCATGGCCGTGCGCCTCTTCTTCGTGTTTCGGTCCGGGAACTTCGATCGGCGTGAAGCCATGCAGCAGGCCGGGCTCATTGCCGGCGACACTGGCTTCGAAACTCTCTTCGCCGTCCCAGGTCAGCATGCCCTTGCTGCCGGTCAGCCGCCACTGGCTCTCCCAGCTCGTGCGCCGTCCCTCGGCGCACCAGGAGCCGCGATAGCTGAAGACGACATCGTCGGAAAAGTCGAAGAGCGCGTGGGCAGAAGCGCCGTGCTTATACCAGGAGCCCACGGGGTTCTTCTCGACGCAATAGACCGAGACCGGCACCTTGCCGGACACGAAGCGGGCGGCATCGAACGTATGGATCGCCATGTCGAGCAGCAGGACATTATCCATTTCCTCGCGGAAGCCGCCGAAATGCGGACCAAGGAAGAAGTCGCAATGAACACCCGTGAGTTCACCGATCGCTCCCTCCTCCACGAGCCGGCGCAGGCGCCGGATGCCGGAGATGTAGCGGCGGTTTTGGATAATGGCGTGGACCTTGCCGGCTTGAGCGGCGAGATCGATCAGCGCAGCACCCTCGGAAAGCGAAGTCGCCATCGGCTTTTCGCTGAGCACATGGCAACCAGCCTTAAGTGCCGTCGAAACCACGCCGAAGCGCGCGGCCGGAATGACGACGTCAAAAACGAGATCGGCCTTGGTCGCGACAATGACCTCCGCGAGATCGGAGCCGATGACGGCATTTTCGAGAGAGAACTCTTTCGCAAGGTTTTCAGCGGTCGCTCGATTGAGATCGACCAGGCCGACAACCTGAATGGATTCGGCAAGCGATGGCGTCGAGGCAATGGCCCTGAGCCAGCCTTTAGACATAGCTCCGCACCCGCACAAAATGGCATTGAATTTCACGATGTCCTCCAGCGGGCGGTGATCAACCCCTCATGACACGCGCTCCGTAAACGTTTACGATACTATGCGAAAAGACTTTCCTGTGTCAATAGAGGAGGACAGCGGAAAATGGCGCATGGAGGAAAACCGCGGCCAATGAAGGGAATTCGCCAGCTTGCCGAGCATCTCGATATCTCGATCGGCACAGTATCACGCGCATTGAACGGCAAGCCGGATGTGAACGAAGAGACCCGCAAGCGCGTGCTCGCCGCCGCCGAACAACTCGGCTATGTGGCCAACCAATCCGGGCGCAGCCTGCGGCAAGGCACCACCAACGTTATCGGGCTGATGATCCAATCCAGCCGGGAAACGGTTGAAAACAGCGACAACTTCTTTCTGACTGTGACGGGCGGGCTGCAGAGCGTGTTCTCGCGACACAATCTCGATCTGATCATGCTCCCTTGCCCGCATGACGAAGACCCCTACGAATATCTGAAGCGCATGGTCGCGAGGCGCATCGTCGATGCGCTGATCCTTTCCGAGACGCAGCGTGTCGACAAGCGCTTCGATATGCTCGCCAAGGCGAAAATTCCATTCGCGGCGCTTGGCCGCAGCCTCTCGGGCGTGCAGCATCCCTGGGCCGACCTGGATTTCGACGGCGTCGCCAATTGCGCCGTCGACCGGCTTGTGGCGCATGGGCACCGGCGCATTGCCATCAGCACGCCCGCCAGCGACATCAATCTCGGCTTCGTCTTCGTAGAAGGCTATCGCCGCGCACTGGAGCGGCATGGTATCCCCTATGATCCCGCGCTGGTCATCCGCGCCAAATCGAGCGAACAGGGTGGCTATCAGGTCGCCGATGAGCTGCTTGGCCTGAAAGACAGGCCGACGGCTGTGATCCTGATCTATGAGCTGATGGCCATCGGCTTCTATCGGCGTGTCATGGAGGCTGGCATCATTCCCGGTCGCGATGTTGCTGTCGTTGGCTTTCGCGAGGCGCCGCGCGCCAAATTCCTGCAGCCGACGCTGACCTGCTTTCGTACCTCGCTGCACGATCTCGGGGTCGAACTCGCGGAAATCCTGCTTTCCAGCATGCCCGCCTACAACCATATCTACCCCAACACGAAGCGCCAGAGGACCTGGCCGCTCGAACTCGTTCCCGGCGAAAGCGACGCCTTTCACCTGACGACCGGCAAATAAGGCAGCGCCGAAACGCCGCACCGGCCATATCGACGGTTGCGGCAGCGCCCGTCAGTTGCCATGTAGAACATCGCAAACAGGGGCCGAGGCTTGAGCGAAGAAACCATCACACTTTACGAAGCGATCGGCGGCGACCGCACGGTGCGGGCGTTGACCTCGCGTTTTTACGAATTGATGGATACGCTGCCGGAAGCAGCCAATTGCCGCGCCGTACACCCGCCGAGCCTCGAAGGCTCGCAAGAGAAATTCTACGAATATCTGACCGGCTATCTCGGCGGACCGCAGCTCTATATCGAAAAGCGCGGCCATCCCCGCCTGCGCAGCCGGCATTTCGTCGCTGCCATCGGCCCGAGAGAACGCGATGAGTGGCTACTTTGTTTCCGCCGAGCCATGGACGAAACCATCGAGAACGAAAAACTGCGTGCAATCATCTGGGAGCCCGTCGAGCGTCTGGCGTTCCACATGCAGAACCGAGAATGAGGAAGATATGAGCATTGGCGCCGTAATCCGTCCGGCCACCCTGTTTATCGCCGGCATTCTCGGCGGCGGCGGCGTCGCGCTTGCTGCAGCTGCCACCCATGGCGGCGATACGCATTTCCTTGGTGCAGCCTCCACCATGAGCCTCGCGCACGCCCCTGCCCTCTTGGCGCTCTATGCCAGCTATGACCGCATTCGCACCGCGCCGGTTGCCGCTGTTCTGCTGGGATTGGGAACGCTGATCTTCGCAGGCGACCTGATCAGCCGTCACTTCGGCGGCAGCTCGCTATTTCCGATGGCCGCCCCGACGGGCGGAATGGGCATGATTGCCGGCTGGGCCGTGATAGCGCTCGGCGCCTTCTTCAGGACGAATACCGCGAAGGCATAAAGCCGGCATCGTCACCGGCGAGCTGGCAATACCGGCTTAAACGCCAGGAACCACGCTGAAGCCTTCGAATTGCGGCGGCCCCCAATGGAGCCGCTTGTTGTCGCTTGCGTTGCGATGTGCCACGCGAAAATGCTCGGATTTCGTCCAGTTGATGAAATCCTCTTCGCTGTGCCAGGCGGTGTGCGAGGAAAACAGCGTATAGCCTCCATCGACATCCGCCTTACCGCGCAACAGGCGAAACTCCAGGAAGCCGGGCACGTCGGAGAGGCGGGAATCGCGCCCTCTCCAAACCTCTTCGAATTCGCCCTCCAAACCGATGACGACCTTGAAGCGGTTCATGGCGATGTACATGGCAACCTCGTTCGACGATCAGACCTTCTTGCGGCGTGCGACACTCTTATCCACCCTCGGCGCAAAGGCAACGACATTTGCGCCGTCACGGCTGGCCTCGTCCAGCGGCTGATCCGGCGCTTCTCCGGGCATGCGCGCCTTCCACGCCGGAAAAGTCGCAACATTCGCAGCACGCTGCCGTTCCTCGGCGCGGCGCATCAGCAATTCATAGAGTTCGGGCACAAGCCCATCACCATTCTGCGCGGCCAGCTTGTGCAGGCCGATCAGCATAAACCCGTCAGGGCCATTGTCGATCATTGGGAAACGTCTCGTTCTTTCATGGTCTGCAGCGCCCGCTCGAGGCTGGACTTGCTGCCGTTGCGCAACGGAATGAAGGCCTTGCCGAACTTCTTGCAGCCGGTCTTCACCCGCAGGCACGCATCGTGGCTGATACAGTCGATAGGGCAGAAGACGCAGTCGACCGAAGGCAGCACCGTATCGATGCGCGACACTGCTTCGCGCAGCCCGCCGTCGTGATGGATCAGTTCAGCCCCGAAGTTGCTGGCGATCTGGCGCAGATGCGCCACCTGGCAATCGCGACCGCCGACATAGAGAAAGCTGCGCACATCGAGATTGGACTTGCCGGAGGTCTGCGCCGTAGCCTGCACCTCACGGCTCCCGCGGCCAGAATCCTTCTTCCCCTTACGCGCCATGCATCACCCGCTTGCTGGTTGCTCTTGCACGCTCGATTCCGCCGAGCGCGAGGCGACCTTAGTAAACATGAGTTTTATAGTAAAGTATAAAGTTGAGGATTTACATCATATTTTAGAGCGAAACTCGGTTAGCCAACTTGCAGAGCCTTCTCGGTGTGCACCGATGCAATTCATTCGCAGCGATTGGGTCCTGAAACAGATGCACGGACTGGGCATTCCCGCGCCGACTTAGCGCCGCGTCACCTGGACTTCCTGAGTGAACGACCAGCTTGGCTTACCCCACTCCGGCGGCAATGGCGGGAAAGGCGCTGCCCTGCGGATACCGTCGGCAACTGCTTCGTCAAGTTCAGGAATACCCGAGCTTCGGGCGATCGACATTGAACTCAAACCGCCGTTGGCACCAATCGTAAGGCGGACACGCACCGTGATGCCGCCTTCATATTTCGACGAGACACGGACCGCTCTCCGAATACGAGCCTGAACCTTGCCTGGATAGTTGGCAACAGCGGCGCTTCCCGCTCCCATGCGCTGAGCATTCGCCATTGAATTGGTGTCGGATTGAGCCGTCTCAGTCCCCTCGGAAGAACCTCTCTTGCTGTCCTCCCTGCTCTCGCCCTTCGACCCCGACTTCGCCTTTACGATCTTTGCGATCGGCTTCTTGACTTCCTTCGGCTTCTCGACGGGTTTCGGCTTTGCAACGGGAGTAACCGCTTCGGGCATGGGTTGGATTGGCTGGGCCTCGGCAACCTGGGTGTTGACGGGCTGGATCGGCTCGGCGGGCTGCATCACCGTCGTCTCGGCCGGCGCCTGGGTTGCCAGGATCTGGGGTTGCTCCGAAACAACGGTTTCGGGCGGAACCTGATCAACCGGCTGTACGGCTTCAATCGTCTGGACGGGCTGAGCTTCAACTACCTGAGGCTGCACAACGTCGGGCTGCGGCTGCTGGGTCTCTTCCGGCGTGACTTCGGTCGGTTGGACCGTCTGCGGCTGTACCGCCTCTGCCGTCACCTGTTCCGGTTCCGTCTGCGGATTATTCTCGCCTGCCGCCATCTGATCCGCATCGGCATTACCGATCATAATGACGCTGACTGTATCGCCCGCCTCCTCCTGCGCCTCTTCCGGCGTCGCCACGAAGGTTAGCAGCAATAGTGTGACGACAAGCGCGTGGAACAGGCAGGATCCCAGGCCGGAAAAAAGAAGCGGCGTTTTGCGGCCCGAAGCCGCCACCTCAAGCTTTTCAGGCAGCGCATCCATCGGCAGTTGCTCCGCCGCCGCGACCGTCACCGGCTCTGCTGGGTTGTCCGGAAAGGGGCTGATCTGCGTAAGGCGGCTATAGTGTATCACCGTCTCACCAGCCGGCGGACGTGGCACGCCTTCGAGGCCGGTCAATTCATGGCCCGGCAGCGCGCTCGGATAGTTGTCATTCAAGCCGCCGTTGGCACGGCGCTCCATAGAAACCTTGACCGAGCGCATCGCCATGGCCGTCAGCCTTCAAAAGGAACTGATGTTTGCGAGCGGGTCGCCAGTGCGGCCTTGCACTCGCCCGCCGCCGGACCATCGCATACGGGCGTATCGTTGATGATGATGCGGGAGACGGCCTCGCATTTCACGCCGGGCATATCGAATTGCCGCACGCGCTTCTTGCCGAGCGGCAGATCGCGGAAATCGAGGACGGTGACACGGTCGACGGCATTCTTGTCGTTGAAGAAGGCGAGCTCGAAAGAGATCTTGTTGATCGGCGTCGCCATCTCGTTCTCGGCGACGAAGGTCATCATGCAACCCTTCTGCGACGGCGCCAGCGCATTGAGCTCGACATTGAGCTTGTGCGCGGCGGTTGTCGGGACCGCGCTCGCATCCTCGGCGAAGGCGGGAACGCAGTATGCCGAGACGAACATTCCCGAGATAGCGAGCGTCAAGATCGTTTTCGTCAGCATCGGCATGTCTCCTGAATATGCTTTGACGCGCGCCAGCCGGCCAACTGCCCTAGCGTGTACCGTCGCAATTTTTAAACTTGACTTTCTTTGTATCCTATTGCGTTTTTATGAAACCATGAGTATGAGAGTCAAGATAAATTTGACCGGGCAGCAGTTCGGCCACCGATGAATTTTCAGGCAAAACCAAACAGGATGATTGCTGACAAGACCCCAACGCCGCCGGCGCGAAGCGCGGCGGCACCGCAGTTAAGAATTGTCGAGAGCACGGATATTTTCCGGGGCCAGACCGAAATCATGATCAAGCACGAAGGCGTCATCTACCGCATGAAGATTACGCGCCAAGGCAAGCTCATACTCAACAAATAGGCATGAAAAATGACTGAGACGACCCGACCGACACCCGCCGAAATCCGCGCCTTCCGCGCCGAGAATCCGAAGATGCGCGAGCGCGATATCGCAGCCCGCCTCAATATTTCCGAGGCAGCCCTGGTGGCTGCCGAAGTCGGCATCTCAGCTACCCGCATCGACGCAAGCGTCGATCGCTTCCTGGCGCGGATCGCCTCGCTCGGCGAGATCATGGCCCTCTCGCGCAACGAAAGTGCCGTGCACGAGAAGATCGGCGTCTATGAAAACATGAAGTTCGGCGTCCAGGCGGCCATCGTGCTTGGCGAGAATATCGACCTGCGCATCTTCCCGAAGCGCTGGGTGCATGGCTTTGCCGTCACCAAGCTCGATGGCGATCAGAAGAAGCTGAGCCTGCAGTTCTTCGACAAGGCCGGCGATGCCGTCCATAAGGTGCATCTACGTCCCGCCTCGAATGTCGAAGCCTATCACGCCATGGTCGCAGAGCTGCGCATCGAAGACCAGTCGCAGGAATTCGTCGAGGACCGCTCCGGTTATGATAACGGCCCAACGGAGGGCGATATCAGCCGCGACGAGCTGCGCGACCACTGGAGCCGCATGACCGACACGCACGAATTCTTCAGCATGCTGAAGAAACTGAAAATCGGCCGTCAGGATGCCATCCGCACCGTCGGCGACGACTATGCATGGAAGCTGGATGCCGGTGCCGTCGCCGAGATGATGCACGCCTCCGTGCGCGAGGGCTTGCCGATCATGTGCTTCGTCGCCAATGAAGGCACCGTGCAGATCCATTCCGGCCCGATCTTCAACGTGCAGACCGTGGGTCCCTGGATCAATGTCATGGATCCGACCTTCCACCTGCATCTGCGCCAGGACCAGATCGCCGAAGCCTGGGCCGTGCGCAAGCCGACCAAGGACGGCCATGTCACTTCGCTCGAAGCCTACAACGCCAAGGGCGAGATGATCATCCAGTTCTTCGGCAAGCGGAAGGAAGGCTTCGACGAGCGTCCCGATTGGCGTGCCATCATCGAAAACCTGACGAAAGACGGCGCCAGCGTCGCTGCGTGAGAGACGGCAAATGACGATGTTTAAGAACTTCAAGCGCATCAGGCCTTGGGAAGTCGCCCTGACCATGCTTGTGATGGCTCTACCACTCGTGCCGGCAAGCCCCATCGCAGGCTATGGCGGCTTCGTCCGACATGCCCATGCCGCGGAAACGCTAAAGAAGCTGGACACCACGCGCCTCGTCTCCATCGGCGGCGATGTGACCGAGATCGTCTATGCGCTCGGCGAGGAGAAGCGGTTGATCGCCCGCGACTCCACCAGTCTCTATCCGAAGGAAGCGACCAAGCTTCCCGATGTCGGCTACATGCGCGCGCTCTCGCCGGAAGGCATCCTGGCTGTCAACCCGACGGCCATCATCGCGGTCGAGGGCTCCGGCCCGCCAGAGGCGCTGGCCGTATTGCGCAATGCCAGCCTGCCGTTCGAAACCGTACCGCAAACCTATGATCGCGACGGCATTCTGAAGAAGATTGACGTCGTCGGCTCGCTGCTCGGCGTGCCGGAAAAGACGAAGGCACTGGAAGACAAGGTCGCCGCCGATCTGGACGCCGCCATCGGCGATTCCGCCAAGCGCCCGGAAGCTGAGCGCAAGCGCGTGCTCTTCGTGCTCAGCAACCAGAACGGCAAGATATTAGCGTCGGGCAGCAACACGGCTGCCGACGGCATCATCAAGCTCACCGGCGCCATCAATGCGATTAGCGGCTTCTCCGGCTACAAGTCGGTGACCGACGAAGCGATCATCGAAGCCAAGCCCGACGTCATCCTGATCATGGATCACGAAGGCCCGATGTCTATGTCGAACGAGGACCTGCTCAAGCAGCCGGCGATTTCGCTGACGCCCGCCGCCAGCAGCAAGGCGATCATACGCATGGATGGCCTGCATCTGCTCGGCTTCGGACCGCGCACCGCCAGTGCGATCCGCGAGCTGAACGCAGCCATCTACGGAGGCTGACGTGGCATTCAACGATGCCATGGCAGGGCTGAAGCAAATGTCGCAAACCACGGCGCGCCGTCGCGAAGGGGATCGCACCGCACTTGCGATCCTCGTCATCGCCGGCCTCGTTCTGGTTTCGGCGGCAGCCATCGCCTTCTCGATCACGACTGGCGCCTCGAACGCTTCGATCGTCGACGTGATCGCCAGCATGCTGAGCGGCCGGGCGGAAAACGCGCTCAGCATTCGCGACCGCATCGTCATTTTCGACATCCGCCTGCCCCGCGCCATACTCGGCTTCCTGATCGGCGGCGGGCTGGCGGTTTCGGGCGCCGTCATGCAGGGTCTGTTTCGCAATCCGCTGGCCGACCCCGGCCTGATCGGCGTCTCTGCAGGCTCCAGCCTCGGCGCGGTTGCGATGATCGTTCTCGGCGGCAGCGTTCTTGCGCCAGTCGCGCACATCTTCGGCATCTTTTCGCTGCCCATCGCCGCTTTCGTCGGCGGCCTGATAACAACGATTTTGCTCTATCGGATTGCGACGCGACACGGGCAGACATCGATCGCAACGATGCTGCTTGCTGGCATCGCGCTCGGCTCCCTCGCCCTGGCGGCGACAGGGATCCTTATCTACATGGCCGACGATCGGCAATTGCGCGACCTCACCTTCTGGAGCATGGGATCACTGGCCGGCTCGACCTGGAACAAGGTCACGGGCGCCGGTCCGATCATCATCCTTTCGCTGCTGCCCCTTCCCTTCATGGCGCGCGGCCTGAATGCGCTGACACTCGGCGAAGCGGCAGCCTTTCACATGGGCGTCGCCGTGCAGCGGCTTAAGAATGTCGCTATTGTCAGCGTCGCGGCGGCCGTCGGCGCCTCCGTCGCCGTCAGCGGTGGCATCGGCTTCGTTGGCATCGTCGTGCCACATATCCTGCGCATGGTGATCGGGCCAGATCACCGCTTCCTGCTTCCCGCCTCGGCCCTGCTCGGCGGCTCGCTGCTGGTCATTGCCGATGTCGTCGCCCGCACCATCGTTTCCCCGGCCGAACTGCCGATCGGCATTCTGACGGCCGGTGTCGGCGGTCCCTTCTTCCTGTGGATGCTGCTCAGGCAGCGCTCGCGCCTCAGCCTGTGAGCCTGCGATGATCGATGTCTTCAATCTCGTCGTCCGGCTCGCCGGCAAGACCATCGTGCAAGACGTGTCCTTTGCGGCCGAGCCTGGAACGCTGACAGCAATTTGCGGCCCGAACGGCTCCGGCAAGACAACGACGATGAAAGCCATTTCGGGCGAACTGGCCTACAAAGGCTCGGTGCACATCAACGGCGCCGAGGTCGGCGCTCTGGAACCGTGGCAGCTCGCGGAAATGCGGGGCGTCCTGCCACAGGCAAGCTCGATCTCCTTCCCCTTCACCGTGCGCGAAATCGTTCGCATGGGTCTCACCAGCGGTCGCAACCGACATCCCGAACATACCGATCGCATTGCCGCCGAGGCGCTCGCGTCCGTCGACCTCGTCGGCTTCGAAGGGCGGCTCTACCAAGAGCTCTCCGGCGGCGAGCAGCAGCGCGTGCAGCTCGCCCGCGTGGTTTGCCAGATATCCGAGCCCGTCATCGACGGCAGGCCCTGCTGGCTGCTTCTCGATGAGCCGGTCTCCAGCCTCGACATCAGCCACCAGCTCACCATCATGTCGCTCGCCCGGCAATTCTGCCGACGCGGTGGCGGGGTTATCGCAGTCATGCACGATCTCAACCTGACCGCGCTTTTTGCCGACCGAATGGTCTTGCTAAAGGGTGGCCGCCTGCAGGCAGCTGGTCCAGTGAAAGAGGTCTTGACCGATAGGCACCTTCAGGATGTGTTCGGCTGCAGTCTGCGGGTCAATTGCGTTCCTGCCAACGATGCGCCCTTCGTTCTTGCCCACAGCGCACTCGCCGACTGATGCGCCTTCAGGCACCTGACCCGGAACCTTTTGCAACACCCGCGCGTTGAGGTTCGATGATCTGAATCAATGTTCCGTGTGCTACATGGTCTAGCGTGCCGGATATTGCCCGATCATCGCAAACAACAGGCGCCTCGGGCGCCCGCTTAAAGCAAAGGGAGCTAGATATGGCGACATCCTTTCTTCATTCGGCGCGAAGCAAGCGCAATGGCAGCAACCTGCAAGACGTTGAGGCCAGCATCGAAGAACAGATCGAATCGCTGCGCGAAGAAGTTGCAGCCTTTGCCAAGCTCATCAGCGACAGCAGCGCAAAGCAGAGCAAGAGATTGCGCGCAGGCGCTGAAACGAGATTAGACGATCTGACGGTCCGCGGAGAGGAATTGCTGCACGATCTGCAGCGCGGCTATGCTAGAGGCTCCCGCGAAGTCCGCAGGACCGTGCGCCAGCATCCGGTTGCCACCATCGGTGCGGCGGCTGCATTCGGCCTCGCCGTTGCCCTGCTTCTGTCTCGCCGCTAGGGTTGCGGCATGCTCGCTCCGATCCTAGGTCTGCTTCTGTCAGGCACATTCAACCGCACCGTTGCGCGAACCAAGCGCAACGGTATTTTCATTGCCATCGCCGTCCTTCTTCTGCTCACCGCCTATGCATTCGCGCTCGTGGCGGCAACTATCTGGCTTGCGGCCATTTATGGCGCAGTGGTCTCGGCACTGTTGATAGCAGCAGGAGCTTTGCTGCTCGGGTTGATCGTCCTCGTCATCATGGCAATCGTCAACCAGCGGGAGCAGCGACGGGCTCGCGAACGTCGGCTGGCGATGGAATCGGTGGCGGCGGCGGTTCTCGGCCTCGCGCGCAAGCAGCCGTTGATGACGGCTGCCATTGCGGCCGCCCTGGTATTCGGCAACCTGTTCGGAACGAGCGACAAGGACGACTGATCCGGCTGCTCTCGAAGCCTGGGCTCCGGCGCGAAAGCGCGAGGCCTGTCTGATTTGGTGCAGATAAGAACAAGCCCGGTCTTTCGACCGGGCTTGTTTGTCAGAAGGCGAATGCCTTTGAGGTCAGTGGCGCCGACGTGGCATCGGGGCCGAAATCCGCTTCGCCGGAGATATCGAGTATCTCCTGCAGCCGCTGGCGCGCGCGGTTGACGCGGCTCTTGATGGTGCCGACCGCACAGCCGCAAATCTCCGCCGCTTCCTCATAGGAAAATCCGGAAGCACCGACCAGGATGATGGCTTCACGCTGATCCTGCGGCAGCTGATCCAGCGCCTTGCGGAAATCTTGCAGATCGACGGCGCCGTATTGCGAGGGATGCGTCGCCATCGACTCCGTGAAGACGCCATCGCTGTCCTGCACCTCGCGGCCGCTCTTGCGCATCTGGCTGTAAAGCTCGTTGCGCAGAATGGTGAAGAGCCAGGCTTTCATATTGGTGCCCATCTCGAAATGGTCCTGCTTCGCCCAGGCCTTCATGATCGTGTCCTGCACAAGATCATCAGCCCGATCGTGACGGCCGGTCAGTGAAATGGCGAAGGCACGGAGGCTCGGAAGGGCTGCGAGAAGCTCGCGCTTGAAGCTCGTTTGGGTTTCCATCGCGCCCACCTCCTATTCGGAGACCTTTGCGGAAGCCAGGCTCTCAGCATGATCCAGCTTCTCGAGAAGATCAAGAAAGCGATCCGGAATAGCTTCATCCTGCACGGCGGAATAGAAGGAACGCAGTCTGTTGCCGATCTGATTGTTGGGATCGAGGATATCCATTGCGCTCAGGTCCGATACCTTCTTATCTGCGTCCTCGGAATTTTGGATGGTCATTTACCCTGCTCGCTCTTCAATTGTCTCGCATTCATGGGTGGGTTTTATATCACTGCTTTCCCGCCCGGGAGACCAGTCAACTTCGCCCAAAGCTGTTTCCTTACGAATCGTAAAGGATGAAGCCAACTGACTGTAAGCATTGTAATGCGACTGCATAAAAAAAGTTCCGGCAAAGAGGAACTTTTTTACTGAACTGACGTTTGTTAGTCACTGCAGCTCTCACGCTGTATTTTATTTAGAATTTTATAAAGGGCGGGAGCCATTGATGACACTTTCCACACGCATCGCGCCGCATCTTCCGTATTTGCGGCGCTACTCTCGTGCTTTGACCGGAACGCAGACGTCAGGAGACGCCTATGTTGCTGCGGTTTTGGAAGCCATCATCGCCGACGTTTCGATCTTCCCCGACACGGACAGCGACCGAGTCGCGCTCTATAAACTGTTCACCAAGCTGTTCGGTTCCGTAACACTTCAGATTCCCGAGCCGGCCTCACCCTTTGCCTGGGAACAGCGCGCCTCGGTCAACCTGTCCAAGGTTTCTCCGCGTGCTCGTCAGGCGTTTCTGCTCGCCTCCGTGGAAAGTTTCCGCCTCGCCGAGATTGCGGACATTCTCGACATCTCCGAAAGCGACGCCATGCACCTGCTAGACACCGCGTCGCAGGAAATTTCGCGGCAGGTGGCAACCGAAATCATGATCATCGAGGATGAACCGCTGATTGCGATGGATATCGAGCAGATGGTGGAAAGCCTCGGACATCGCGTCACCGGGATTGCCCGCACGCATGCGGAAGCGGTTGCGCTGTTCAACGCCACGAAGCCGAAAATGGTGCTTGCCGACATCCAGCTTGCCGACGGCAGCTCGGGCATCGACGCCGTCAACGATATCCTGAAGACAGCCAGCATTCCGGTCATCTTCATCACCGCCTTCCCGGAGCGGCTGTTGACGGGCGAGCGGCCTGAACCAACCTTCCTCGTGACCAAACCGTTCAATCCGGACATGGTGAAGGCCCTGATCAGTCAGGCCCTCTTCTTTAATGAAACCACAAGAGTAGCTGCCTGATTGAAGTGAAAACCCTGCAACGGAACAAAGATTGCAGCCGGACGTTGCTGTTGAAGACGACCGGTTTACCGCCCGTTATGCCGGGTGATTTTATAGGTCGGTTCAAGTTCTTACGAGTGGAGATGCCCTGTCGGCGGGGCTCTCGAAGTTTGAGTGAAAGGCAAGCCGGTGAATACGTCTGAACCATTACCCGGCGCGCCTTTGAGTTTGGAAGGCAAAGCCGCTCTGATGGAGCGCGCGCTTGCGAGTGCCAGCGTGTCTATCCTGTTTCAGGATCAGACGCTTGCGATTCGTCATGCCGACAATCTGCCGGATCATCTGCGGCCATCCCTCGTGGTTGGCGGCAACGATCTGCATCTGTTCGGCGAGAAGGATGGCGAGCACCTCCTGCGCCTGAAGCGGGGTGTGCTCGAAAGCGGCAAGCCGGCGACCGCCGAAGTCGAAATTCCAAGCGGCGATGGCATACGCGTCTACGAGCTGAAAATGGAGCGTATTGGCGGCCGCAAGCCGCAAGGCGTATTGTCCGTCATCTCCGAAATCACCGAAAGCCGCCATCGCGAAAAGGTTCTGAAGTCGCTGCTGCGCGAGCTGTCGCATCGCTCCAAGAATCTGCTGGCGATCATTCAAGGCATCGCGACACAAACGGCGCGCCATACGCTTTCGGTCGACAATTTCCTGATCAAGTTCCGCGGCCGGCTGCAATCCCTGTCGAATTCGCAGGATCTCATCACCGACTCCAGCTGGCGCGGCGCCTATCTGTTCGAACTCGCGGAGAAGCAGTTCGCCCCCTATTGGCCCGATGCCGGCGTGCCTATGCCGATCTATGGCATCAATGCCCATCTGACGCCCAATGCCGCGGTGCATTTGGGGCTTGCGCTGCACGAGCTGATCGTCAACTCCGCCTCGCACGGCGCCATCTCGGTGGGAGCGACCAGCATCACGCTGAATTGCAAGGAAGCCGAGCTCGACGGCAGGAAGGCGATCGAGGTGGCGTGGTCCGAGCGCTTCTATACGCCCGGCAACCATGAGTTCGAGGACAACAGCTTCAGCCGCACCGTGCTCGAGCGCGTCGTGCCGACCTCGATGAACGGCCGTGCTGACTTCGCCATGGGCGATGGCAGCATCGGCTATCGCCTCACCATTCCCGAGACCGAATACGAGATTCTCAGACGTCGTTGACGGGGAATAGAAGGCAGCCAGTGCGAGGGCGGCGCACTGGCTGCTTTACACTCATCGGGAGGGGACCGTGAGTAGATGTCGGATGACGCTATTGGGCATGCATCAGGGGGATGCATCATCATCGCGACAGCTGGTTAACGATGTTGCCGGTTCTTGGTTCCATCCAATGTCGGAAAATTTCATTTTTTCTTCACATGCATTTGCAGCGGCGCGAGATTGCTCGCCGTTTCGATGCCGACTGCGCTTCCTTTATCGAGTGCTGCAGCCTCTTTGGTCTCGCGCCGTCCGAAAGGAAAACGCGAATTTAAGCGCATAAAAACAGATAGTTGGAAGGAGATCGCGATCCCAGGAAGCTGCCGATCCGCTTGACTCAAACGTCCCTTCAAGCAAATCTGCGCTTCAAAATTTTACCGTTTGATAAATTTTTTAAGCTGAGTTACCGTTCCTGTACTAGCCGTTTACTATAAGAGGGAACTTCAATGGGACGACTGGAAACTGGGATTCATAAAGGCAGGCTCACGCCCGCCGAATATGATGCAAACTTTTCCGATCTTCACCCGCGCCTCAACAAACACGAGGCGCTGGTCGCATCCGACCGATGCTATTTCTGCTACGACGCGCCGTGCATGACGGCCTGTCCCACCTCCATCGACATTCCGATGTTCATTCGCCAGATCTCGACGGGCAACCCGATCGGCTCGGCCAAGACGATCTTCGATCAGAACATCCTCGGCGGCATGTGCGCCCGCGTCTGTCCCACCGAACAGCTCTGCGAGCAGGCTTGCGTGCGCAACACTGCCGAAGAGCGCCCGGTCGAGATTGGCCGCCTGCAGCGCTATGCGACCGATGCGGCAATGGCCGAAAACAAGCAGTTCTATTCCCGTGCCGAATCCACCGGCAAAAAAATCGCCGTCATCGGCGCCGGCCCGGCCGGGCTTGCCTGCGCGCACCGTCTCGCCGTGAAGGGTCATGACGTCACCATCTTCGACGCTCGCGAAAAGGCCGGCGGCCTGAACGAATACGGCATCGCTACCTATAAGACGGTCGACGACTTCGCGCAGAAAGAAGTCGATTATGTGCTCGCTATCGGCGGCATCGAGGTGAAGAACGGCCAGGCGCTCGGCCGCGATTTCAGCCTCTCCGACCTCTCCCAGCAGTATGATGCCGTCTTCCTCGGCCTCGGCCTTGCCGGCGTCAATGCGCTACGCGCCGAAGGCGAGGATCTCGATGGCGTCGCCGACGCCGTTGCCTATATCGCCGAGCTGCGTCAGGCCGGTAGCAAGGCCGATATCGCCATCGGCCGCCGCGTCGTCGTCCTCGGCGGCGGCATGACCGCGATCGACGCGGCCGTGCAAGCCAAGCTGCTCGGCGCCGAAGAAGTGACGATCTGCTATCGCCGCGGCAAAGAGCATATGAACGCCTCGGAATTTGAACAGGATCTGGCCACCTCCAAGGGTGTCATCATCCGCCACTGGCTAGCCCCGAAGCGCATCCTAGACAAGGACGGCAAGGTCGCCGGCATCGAGGTCGAATATACCGAACTGCGCGACGGCAAACTCACCGCCACCGGCGATGTTGGCGTCATTGCCGCCGACCAGATCTTCAAAGCCATCGGCCAGACGTTCGAAGCTTCAGGCCTCGGCGCCCTGCGCATGGAATCCGGCCGCATCGCCATCGATGGCGAAGGCCGGACCTCGATCGAAGGCGTATGGGCCGGCGGCGACTGCGTGCTCGGCGGCGATGACCTGACGGTCTCGGCCGTAGCACAGGGTCGCGACGCGGCCGAATCCATCAACCATGCGCTCGCTGCCGACAAGTCGGCCGCTGCAGTCGCCTGAAAGGAGAACCGACATGGCTGATCTCCGCAATAACTTCATCGGTATCAAGTCCCCGAACCCGTTCTGGCTCGCCTCCGCGCCGCCGACCGACAAGGCTTACAACGTCGAGCGCGCCTTCAAGGCTGGCTGGGGTGGCGTCGTCTGGAAGACGCTCGGCGAAGAAGGCCCGCCGGTCGTCAACGTCAACGGCCCGCGCTATGGCGCAATCTGGGGAGCCGACCGCCGCCTGCTCGGCCTCAACAATATCGAGTTGATCACCGACCGCGACCTCTACACCAACCTGCGCGAAATGAAGCAAGTGAAGATGAATTGGCCGGATCGCGCTCTGATCGCCTCGATCATGGTGCCTTGTGAGGAACAGGCCTGGAAGGCCATCCTGCCGCTGGTCGAAGAGACCGGAGCCGACGGCATCGAGCTCAACTTCGGCTGTCCGCACGGCATGTCCGAACGCGGCATGGGTGCTGCGGTCGGACAGGTTCCGGAATATATCGAGATGGTCGTGCGCTGGTGCAAGCAGTACACCCGCATGCCCGTCATCACGAAGCTGACGCCCAACATCACCGACATCCGGAAGCCGGCCCGCGCCGCCAAGGCCGGCGGCACTGACGCCGTGTCGCTGATCAACACCATCAACTCGATCGTCTCCGTCGATCTCGACAGTTTCGCACCGAACCCAACTGTCGGCGGCAAGGGCAGCCACGGCGGCTATTGCGGCCCGGCGGTCAAGCCGATCGCACTCAACATGGTGGCCGAGATCGCCCGCGATCCCGAAACTTACGGTCTGCCGATCTCCGGCATCGGCGGCATTACCACCTGGCGCGATGCGGCGGAATTCCTCGCTCTTGGCGCCGGTAACGTGCAGGTCTGCACCGCGGCAATGACCTACGGCTTCAAGATCGTCGAGGAGATGATATCGGGCCTTTCCGACTGGATGGACGAGAAGGGTCATCGCAGCCTGGACGACATCATCGCCCGCGCCGTGCCGAACGTCTCGGACTGGCAGTATCTCAACCTCAACTACATCGCCAAGGCCAAGATCGACCAGGACGCCTGCATCAAGTGCGGCCGTTGCTACATTGCCTGTGAGGACACCTCGCATCAGGCAATCACCAACATGGTCGATGGCGCCAGACATTTCGAGGTGATGGACGAGGAATGCGTCGGCTGCAACCTCTGCGTCAGCGTCTGTCCCGTCGAGAACTGCATCACGATGGAAGAACTGCCGGCAGGTTCGCTCGACAAGCGCACCGGCAAGATAGTCGACCCGAACTACGCCAACTGGACGACCCATCCGAATAATCCGATGGCGCGCCAGGCGGCGGAATGACAGCGGCGAATACCCGCGCGAGTACTACAGGGACGGCCGCAGCTTGCTGCGGCCGCCTTCTTCGTCGCCGCCATTAGCGTTGATCACAAAAGAGCGGAGCTGAGCTCGCTCACTTCCATGTGCGGCGCGATCCTCCTGCAGATTGCGCCGCTTTCAGTTGTGGCGAATGCGAAGTCCGTCGACGAAAAGCTGCTCCAGATAGCGGGCGGCATCCTCGAATCGCCCCTCGCCCGCATGCTCCTGCCCCAGGACCGCACGCACCTGCACGTCGAAGTCGGCATAATGCTGCGTGGTCGACCAAATCGAAAAGATCAGGTGATAGGGGTCGCATTTGGTGATCTTGCCGGCGGTTGCCCAGGCGCGGATGACTTCGGCCTTCTCGTCGACAAGGGCTTTCAGCGGTCCGCGCAGCTCGTCCTCGACATGCGGCGCGCCCTGCAGCATTTCATTGGCGAAAAGCCGGCTTTCGCGCGGGAAATCGCGCGCCATTTCGAGCTTCCGGCGAATATAGGAGCGGATTTCGCTTTCGGGATTGCCGTTGGCATCGAAGGCGCGCAGCGGCTCCAGCCAGGTAAACAGGACACGATCGATCAGTGCTCGATGCATCGCTTCCTTGGTGCGGAAATAATAGAGAAGATTCGGCTTCGACATGCCGGCTACTTCGGCGATCTGATCGATGGTAGTGCCGCGAAAACCATTCACGGAAAACACATCCAGCGCCGCCTCGAGTATAATTTCCTCTTTCTCTTCCTGGATTCGGGTGCGGCGCTGCGTCTTGGCGGCTCTCGGGATGGCCATGTGTGCTCTGTTTCTCCTTGAAATCCGAGCCTTTCGGCCGAGCTCTCATTCACCCTGTCAGTGCGTCTAATTTAGGCAATCGCCTGAAATTTTATCGGAAATTTTCGTGCTTTTCGTCTTGAGCCGCGCCACGGAAGTTGTAATGTTTACCAATCGGTCAAATTATCTGTCAGATGTTTCTTAAAGGCAACTGGCGATTTTCCGGGCAAGAAAAACAAGACG
This sequence comes from Rhizobium sp. BR 315, assembly GCF_050577975.1. Classification (NCBI taxonomy): domain Bacteria; kingdom Pseudomonadati; phylum Pseudomonadota; class Alphaproteobacteria; order Hyphomicrobiales; family Rhizobiaceae; genus Rhizobium; species Rhizobium sp. BR 315. The sequence continues at coordinate 57,488 of NZ_JARWKZ010000030.1, forward strand.
ACGCTCTGGAATCTGAAATAAGACCAACGGGAACAATCGGGCATGCACCTTGCATGCCCCAGGACAAACAGGTGAGGATTGCATCATGGTGGCTGCGCCAGGAGAAAACATGCGTATCAATGGCGATCGCCTTTGGGATACGCTGATGGACATGGCGAAGATCGGCCCCGGCGTTGCCGGCGGCAATAATCGTCAGACGCTGACCGATGCCGACGCCGAGGGACGCAGCCTTTTCAAGAGCTGGTGCGACAAGGCCGGCATGACCGTTGGCGTCGACAAGATGGGCACGATGTTCGCAACCCGCGCCGGCACAGACCCGAACGCACTGCCCGTCTATGTCGGTTCGCATCTCGACACCCAACCGACCGGCGGCAAATATGACGGCGTCCTCGGTGTGCTTGCAGCCCTCGAAGTCGTCCGCACGATGAACGACCTCGGCATCAAGACCAAGCATCCGATCGCGGTCACCAACTGGGCCAACGAGGAAGGCGCGCGCTTCGCACCGGCCATGCTGGCCTCGGGCGTGTTTGCCGGCATGCATACGCTTGATTATGCCTATGGCCGCAAGGATCCGGAAGGCAAGACCTACGGAGACGAGCTGAAGCGCATCGGCTGGCTCGGCGATGAAGAGGTCGGCGCCCGCAAGATGCACGCCTATTTCGAATATCACATCGAGCAGGGTCCGATCCTCGAAGCAGAGAACAAGGCCATCGGTGTGGTCACGCACTGTCAGGGCCTTTGGTGGCTGGAATTCACGCTGACCGGCAAGGAAGCGCATACCGGCTCGACGCCGATGGCGATGCGCGTCAATGCCGGCCTTGCCATGTCCCGGATCGTCGAAATGGTGCAGAGCGTGGCGATGGAAAACCAGCCGGGCGCCGTTGGCGGCGTCGGCCAGGTCTTCTTCTCGCCGAACTCGCGCAACGTGCTGCCCGGCAAGGTGGTCTTCACGGTCGACATCCGCTCGCCCGACAAAGCGAAGCTTGATCGCATGCGCGCCAAGATCGAGGCCGAAGCACCTGTCATCTGCGACGCCCTCGGCGTCGGCTGCTCCGTCGAAGCCATCGGCCATTTCGAACCGGTGACCTTCGATCCGAAGCTCGTTACATCCGTGCGTAACGCGGCCGAGAAGCTCGGCTACAGCCACATGAACATCATCTCCGGCGCAGGCCACGATGCCTGCTGGGCCGCCAAGGTCGCCCCCGCCACGATGGTCATGTGCCCCTGCGTCGACGGCCTGTCACATAACGAAGCCGAAGAAATCTCCAAGGAATGGGCCGCCGCCGGCGCAGATGTGCTGTTTCACGCAGTCGTCGAGACGGCGGAGATCGTGGCGTGACCGCCACGATTCCCAACATCGGTACTTCACACATCTGGAGCATGCGCCATGAGCACAGTCATCAAGGGTGGAACCATCGTCACGGCCGACCTGACCTATAAGGCGGACGTCAAGATCGAAGGTGGCAAGATCGTCGAAATCGGGCAGAATCTCTCGGGCAACGAGGTGCTGGATGCTTCCGGCTGCTACGTCATGCCCGGCGGCATCGACCCGCATACGCATCTCGAAATGCCGTTCATGGGCACCTATTCCTCCGACGATTTCGAGAGCGGCACGCGCGCAGCCCTTGCCGGCGGCACGACGATGGTGGTGGATTTCGCCCTGCCCTCGCCCGGCCAATCGCTGCTCGAAGCGCTGACCATGTGGGACAACAAGTCCACTCGCGCGAATTGCGACTATTCCTTCCATATGGCCATCACCTGGTGGGGCGAACAGGTCTTCAACGAGATGGAAGCCGTCGTCCGCGACAAGGGCATCAACACCTTCAAGCACTTCATGGCCTACAAGGGCGCGCTGATGGTGGATGACGACGAGATGTTCTCCTCCTTCCAACGCTGCGCCGAGCTCGGCGCATTGCCGCTCGTCCATGCAGAAAACGGCGACGTGGTCGCGCAGATGCAGGCAAAGCTGCTGGCCGCAGGCAATAACGGGCCGGAAGCGCATGCCTATTCCCGCCCGGCAGAGGTCGAGGGCGAGGCGACGAACCGCGCCATCATGATCGCCGACATGGCGGGCTCACCGGTCTACATCGTCCATACCTCCTGCGAACAGGCGCATGAAGCCATCCGCCGCGCGCGCCAGAAGGGCATGCGCGTCTATGGCGAGCCGCTGATCCAGCACCTGACGCTTGACGAAAGCGAATATGCAAACCCGGATTGGGATCATGCCGCCCGTCGCGTCATGTCGCCGCCGTTCCGCAACAAGCAGCATCAGGACAGCCTCTGGGCCGGTCTTGCCTCGGGTTCGCTGCAAGTGGTCGCGACTGACCACTGCGCATTTACGACCGAGCAGAAGCGTTTCGGCCTCAACGACTTCACCAAGATCCCGAACGGCACCGGCGGTCTCGAAGATCGAATGCCAATGCTCTGGACCTACGGCGTCAACACCGGTCGCCTGACGATGAACGAATTCGTCGCCGTCACGTCCACCAACATCGCAAAGATCCTCAACGTCTATCCGAAGAAGGGGGCGATCCTCGTCGGCGCCGATGCCGATCTCGTCGTTTGGGATCCGAAACGTTCGAAGACCATCGCGGCCAAGACGCAACAATCGTCGATCGACTACAACGTCTTCGAGGGCAAGGAAGTAACCGGCCTGCCGCGCTACACGCTGACGCGCGGCGTCGTCGCCATTGAGGAAGGCACGATCAAGACGAAGGAAGGCCATGGCGAATTCGTCAAGCGTGACCCCTTCACAGCAGCCAACCGGGCGCTTTCGACATGGAAAGAAGTCACCGCGCCGCGCAAGGTTCAGCGCAGCGGCATCCCCGCCAGCGGGGTATAGAGCTTGGCTCCAGCGCCTCGGCTCATCCGCCGCTTAACGCGGCACATGCCGCTCCAGCTCCGGCAGCAGGACCACGCTTTCCTGCTCGTTCGGATCGGTGCGGGCGATGACGGCTGTCGCTGGCCGGTCGCTGAGGTTGGCGGGAAGATGCGGAACGCCGGCCGGAATATAGAACATCTCGCCTTCACGAACGATGACGTGCTCTTCCAGAGCGTCGCCGAACCAGCAATGCGTCTCGCCGGAAATCGCGTAAATCGCCGTCTCATGCGAGACATGAAGATGCGCCTTGGCACGACCTCCTGGCGGTATGGTCAAAAGATGCATGCAGATCCCCGTCGAGCCCACTGTCTCGGCGGCGATCCCTTCAAAATAGTTGAGGCCCTGTTTTCCGGCATAGGTATCGCCGGGCTGCACGACACGGCAGGTGGGCTTCGATGAAACACGCATGGCATTGCTCCCCTGGATCCAGCAGCCGCAAGGCACCCTCGCCAATCCAGGCTGCAGCAATGCCAAACAGGATAACACGCAATCCGCCCCGACCGTGCGGCGAAAACAGGACTGGTAGGTGTTAATGACGTCATCCGCTTCTTCCGTCGTCTCCGCGCGGAATCTCTGTCTCACCTACGATACGAACGATGGGCCGGTGCATGCACTGAGCAACGTCGATCTCGATGTTCAAAAGGGCGATTTCGTCTCTTTCATCGGCCCTTCGGGCTGCGGCAAGACAACTTTCCTGCGGGTCATCGCCGATCTCGAACGGAAGAGCTCGGGCGATATCACCGTCAATGGCATGTCGCCGGAGGAGGCCCGCAAGGCCCGCGCCTACGGCTACGTCTTCCAGGCCGCCGCCCTCTATCCCTGGCGCACCATCGAAAAGAACATCGCCCTGCCGCTTGAGATCATGGGCTATGATAAGGGCGAACAGGCCAAGCGCATCGCCCAAACGCTGGAGCTCGTCAATCTCAGCGGCTTCGAGAAGAAATTCCCCTGGCAGCTTTCCGGCGGCATGCAGCAACGTGCCTCGATCGCCCGCGCACTGGCTTTTGATGCCGATCTGCTGCTGATGGACGAGCCCTTCGGCGCTCTCGACGAAATCGTCCGCGACCACCTCAACGAACAATTGCTGAAGCTATGGAAGCGCACGAACAAGACCATATGCTTCGTCACGCACTCCATCCCGGAAGCGGTCTATCTTTCCACCAGGATCGTCGTCATGTCGCCGCGTCCAGGCCGCGTTACCGATATCATCGAATCGACGCTGCCACTCGAACGGCCGCTCGGCATTCGCGAAACGCCGGAATTCCTGGAAATCGCCCATCGTGTCCGCGAAGGTTTGCGGGCCGGACACAGCTACGAGGAATAGGATCGCCATGAACCCGCAATTCCTCCTTTGGCTTGCCGGCGCGATGGCGATCTTCATCAGCGGAGCGACCGCCTCACGAGCCTACGTCGCCAACAACAACATACTGATCCTGATCCTGTCGCTCGTCCTCTATTGCGTCGGCAATCTGATGATGGTGCGGCTCATGCGCGAAGGTGGCCTCGGCCTCGCGATTTCAGCCTCCGCCATCACCCAGCTCGTCGTTATCAACATCATCGCCTTCATCGTTTTCGGCGAGCGCCTGAGCCTGCAGCAGCTCGGCGGCGTCGGGCTTGGCATCGTCGCCATGGCGCTGATGCTGCTTCCCGCACAAGGAAAGGCATGACGATGGAGAAAGAACAGTTCTTCAAACACAAGTTCCTGCCGGTCGGAACCATCGTCCTCGCGATTCTTGTCCTCTGGTGTGTCTTCGCCGTCGTCCTCAACGCGCCGTTCCAGCGCGATCTCGACCGGCGCGCCAACGTCACGTCGACGACGATGGAATTCATCGGCAAGACGCTGTCCCAGCCGAAACCGATCCTGCCCGCGCCGCATCAGGTGGCGCAAAACGTCTTCGAAAATACCTTTCTTCGCGCGCTGACCAGCAATCGAAGCCTCGTCTACAATGCCTGGGTGACCTTGTCGTCCACTGCCGTCGGTTTTGCCTTCGGCACGGTTCTCGGTATCCTGATCGCGGTTGGCATCGTCCATGTCCTCGCTCTCGACCGCAGCCTGATGCCGTGGATCATCGCGTCGCAAACGATACCGATCCTCGCCATCGCGCCGATGGTCATTGTCGTGCTGGGCTCGATCGGCGTTACCGGCCTCATTCCCAAGGCGTTGGTCTCGACCTACCTCTCCTTCTTTCCTGTTGCCGTCGGCATGGTGAAAGGGTTGCGGTCGCCGGAGGTCATGCATCTCGATTTGATGCGCACCTACAATGCCAGCGCGATCCAGACCTTCTGGAAACTGCGCGTTCCCGCATCGGTGCCATTCCTCTTCACCTCGATGAAAGTGGCGATTGCCGCGAGCCTGACCGGAACGATCGTTGGCGAATTGCCGACCGGCGCAGTGGCCGGCATCGGAGCGAAGCTGCTCGCCGGTTCCTATCAAAGCCTGACGATCGATATATGGGCAGCGCTCGTAGCCGGCTCGATCCTCGCGGCCGTATTGATCGCCATCGTCAGCATCGCGGCACGTATCGTCGATCGTGCAATGGGAGGCCGGGCGGCATGAAGAGCTTTCACTTGTCATGGCAAGCCGCCCTCGCCTTGCTTCTCTGTCTTGCAGCTGTTCCGGTGCTACCGCTATTTGCCGCCGACACCGCCGCACCGGTCAGCAGCGGAACGACGTTTGTTATTTTCATTCTCATCGGCGCCGCCGCCGCCATTTCCATCATGAGCCTGTCGGCAACCCTTAACGCAGCAATCCTGTTCTTTGCCGCGCACGCAGCCGCTTGGCTGCTGCTCGCGGGATTATCCGGCAACGAAGGCAATGCGACGGCGGCGTTTTTCATCCTGCTCGCCGCGACCTGGCTGCTTGCCTGGCGCTGCGTCTCGATCCTGTCGATCATCCCGGTGCATTCGGCCGCCGGCAGTTATACGCTGCGGTTGCTCATTCCTGCCATTTTCGGTGTCTGGATCATTATTGTCTGGGAAGCGATTACGCGTGGGACCGGTATTCCCTTCATCCTCCTGCCGCCGCCGAGCGCCATCGGTGCCAGAATTGCCGACTCTCTTTCGACCCTTTGGATCGATGTTCAACAGACGATCTTCCGATCGGTTCTGGTCGGCTACATCATCGGCTGCGCGAGCGGCTTCGTCGTAGCCATCCTGGCCGACCGCTTCGCCCTCCTGCGCCGCGGCCTGTTACCGATCGGCAATCTCGTCTCCGCTCTGCCGATCATCGGTGTTGCGCCAATCATGGTCATGTGGTTCGGTTTCGATTGGCAATCCAAGGCCGCCGTCGTGGTCGTCATGACCTTCTTCCCGATGCTGGTGAACACGGTGGCGGGCCTCACTGCAGCCGGAAATATGGAACGCGACCTGATGCGCACCTACGCATCGAGCTACTGGCAAACACTGTTCAAACTGCGCCTGCCGGCGGCCGCTCCTTTTATTTTCAATGCGCTGAAGATCAACTCGACCTTGGCCCTTATCGGTGCCATCGTGGCGGAATTCTTCGGCACACCCATGTCCGGCATGGGCTTCCGCATCTCAACCGAAAATGGCCGGTTGAACCTCGATATGGTCTGGGCTGAAATCGCGATTGCCGCGATCGCAGGCTCCGTCTTCTACGGTATCGTCGCCATCATCGAACGAATGGTGACGTTCTGGCATCCGTCTATCCGTGGTGGGCAGACGTAATCCGGGATCTCCTCAAGGGATCAAGGCATAACTTCAGAGGGAAAAAAGGGTGAAGACATGAAAAAAATAATGCTCGCATTGATGGCAAGTGCAATGACCCTGGCTGCCGCCCAGGCCGCCATGGCCGCCGACAAGGTGACGCTGCAGCTGAAATGGGTGGCCCAGGGCCAGTTCGCCGGCTATTTCGTCGCCAAGGACAAGGGCTTCTACAAGGAGGAAGGCCTCGACGTCGACATCAAGCCGGGCGGCCCGGATATCGCCCCTGAGCAGGTGATCGCCGGCGGCGGCGCCGATATCATCGTCGACTGGATGGGTGGTGCGCTCGTTGCCCGCGAAAAGGGCGTGCCGCTAATCAACATCGCCCAGCCTTTCGAGAAGTCCGGTCTGGAGCTGATCTGCCCGAAGGATGGGCCGATCAAGACGGAGAAGGATTTCAAGGGGCATACGCTCGGCGTCTGGTTCTACGGCAACGAATATCCGTTCTTCGCCTGGATGCATAAGCTCGGCCTCAAGACCGATGGCGGCAAGGATGGCGTCAATGTGCTGAAGCAGAGCTTCGACGTGCAGCCGCTCGTCCAGAAGCAGGCCGACTGCATCTCCGTCATGACCTATAACGAGTACTGGCAGGCGATCGATGCCGGCTTCAAGGCGGAAGATCTGACGGTGTTCAACTATACCAAGCTCGGCAACGACCTTCTGGAAGACGGCCTCTACGTCAAGGAAGACAAGCTGAAGGACGCGAAGTTCAAGGCCGACATGGTGAAGTTCGTCCGCGCGTCGATGAAGGGCTGGAAATATGCCGTCGCACATCCGGACGAAGCAGCCGGAATCGTCATGGACAATGGCGGTCAGGACGAAAGCCACCAGAAGCGCATGGCAGGCGAAGTCGCCAAGCTGATCGGCAACGGCAAGCTCGACATGAAGCTCTATGACCGTACGGTCGAAGCTCTGCTCGATCAGAAGATCATCAACAAGAAGCCGACCGGCGCCTACACGCACGATATCACGGACGCAGCCTTGAAATAGGCTCCGATACCGACCACAGATAACGAAACGCGCGAGGTTCACCACCTCGCGCGTTTTTTTCATTTTGTAACAGCAGCAACAAAAAGCTGGCTTTGCCGTCGCAGTCGCCTAAAAGCGGTCAGTCATCAACTAATTGAATTGCGACATCACAATGCCGTGATTGCTTCGCATGGTTGCGACAGGTAGAAATACCCGCGAAATCATTTTCCCGTGATCTTGCGGGATTTGAAAACCGCTCCCATTTAAGAGAGCAAATTTAGGATGAGGATCTGCAGGCATGACAGACGGATGTTGATCCGCCGGGAGTAGCCGGCTCGCATGCATTGATCCCCGTGTTCGCGACGGAAAACAGCGAAATCCCTTTGACCAATTGCCGAACTGGAACCGGACGCATGGCCTCCACGCCGTTTAGACTGCTAAGCACGACTGCAATCCTGCTTTCCCTGCTGACGCCCGCCGCACTGGCCGATGAGCCCGTCGTTGCGAAACCGAAGCAGAACCTGCCCGCGATCGTCATCACCACCGCCGCCACGCGGAAGCTGACCGACAAGGTGGTTGCGACCGGCACGGTGAAGGCTGTCGAAGAAGTCTACATCCAGCCGCAGGTCGATGGCCTCTCGATCCGCACGCTCAATGCCGACGTCGGCGATAAGGTCGAGGCGAACAGCACCCTCGCCGCGCTCAACGACGACGCGCTGGTCCTGCAGAAGAGCCAGATGAAAGCAACGCGAGCCAAGGGCGAGGCCAGCCTTGCCCAGCTGCACGCGCAGCTCGCCGAGGCTCGCGCCAACGCCGAGGAAGCCGAGTTGCAGCGCGTCCGCGCCGTTGCGATGGGCGCCAAGGGCACGATGTCGACCTCCTCCGTCGAACAGGCGAACGCAGCGGCAGCAGCCAACAAGGCGCGCGAAGCATCGGCCGAACAGGCGATCGCGGTTGCCGAGGCCGATCTCAAGGTCACCGACAGCCAGATCGCCGATACGGATCTCAAGCTCGCCCGCACCGGCATCAAAACCCCTGTGGCCGGCACCGTTGCCTCGCGCAACGCCCGAGTCGGCGCTATCGCCAACGGCAATGGCGATCCGCTCTTCACCATCATCCGCAACAGCCAGCTCGAACTGGTGGTCGATGTTTCCGAAAGCGACATCACCAAGATCGCCATCGGACAGAAGGCGCGGATTTCTCTCTCGGGCAGCCGCGAGAAGCTCGCCGGCACCGTACGCCTGGTCGCACCGATCGTCGATTCCGTCACCCGCCTCGGCGCGGTGCACGTCTCCATCGACGAGGGTGAAAAGGCCCGCGCCGGCATGTACGGCAGCGCCGAGATCATCATTCGCCAGGAAGAAGGCGTCGCCCTGCCGCTGACGGCCGTCAACACCGACGAAAACGGCTCTTCCGCCCGCAAGGTCGAAAACGGCGTGGTCAAGTTCGTGAATGTCGAAACCGGCATTCAGGATGGCGCCTATATCGAGATCCTCAACGGCCTGCAGGCCGGCGAGGATGTCGTCGCCAAGGCTGGCGCCTATGTCCGTGACGGCGATCGCATCACGCCCGTGCGTGATGCCTCGCGAGCCTCCAACTGAGCGAGAATGGCACGATGAACTTCTCAGCCTGGTCCATCCGAAATCCGGTCGCCCCGCTCCTCGGCTTTTTCCTGCTGATGATCGTGGGCGCGCATGCCTTCTTCAACCTGCCGATCACGCGCTTTCCGAACATCGACGTGCCCGTCGTCAACGTCACAGTGACGCAGAGCGGCGCATCGCCGGCCGAGCTCGAAATGCAGGTGACGAAGGAGGTCGAAGACGCGGTTGCCGGCATCAACGGCATCGATGAAATTCAATCGACCGTTACCGACGGCCAATCGCAGACGGTCGTCATCTTCCGCCTGGAAATACCGACACAGCAAGCCGTTCAGGACACCAAGGATGCTATCGACCGCATCCGCGGCAACCTGCCGTCCACCATCGATCAGCCCATCGTCTCCAAGGTCGACGTGGTCGGCCAGGCGATCCAGAGCTTCGCCGTTTCCTCCCCCAACATGACCCTGGAAGAGCTGTCCTGGTTCGTGGACGATACGGTCAAGCGCGCTCTGCAAGGCAAGGCAGGCATCGGCCGCGTCGACCGCTATGGCGGTGCCGACCGCGAAGTGCGCATCGAACTCGATCCGAACAAGCTGAACGCCTACGGCATCACCGCGCTGTCGGTGAGCCAGCAGCTGCGTAACACCAATATCGATCTCGGCTCCGGCCGCGGCCAGGTTGCCGGCAGCGAGCAGGCAATCCGCGTGCTCGGCGACGCACGCGCTGTCGCGCAGCTGACCGACACCACGATCGCGCTGACGAACGGCCGCTTCGTCAAACTCTCCGACCTCGGCGTGATCAAGGATACCTATCAGGAACCGAAGTCGTTCTCGCGCTTCAACAGCGCCCCTGTCGTTACCTTCGGCGTATTCCGCGCCAAGGGCGCCAGCGAAGTGACCGTTGCCAAGACCGTCGGCGACACGCTCGACAAGGTACGCGCTGAAAACCCGAACGTCTCGATCGAGATGATCGACGATGCGGTCTACTACACCTACGGCAACTATGAATCAGCGATGCACACGCTGCTCGAAGGCGCGCTTCTGGCCGTTATCGTCGTCTTCCTCTTCCTGAGGAATTGGCGCGCGACGCTGATCTCGGCAGTCGCCCTGCCGCTTTCCGCGATCCCGACATTCTGGATCATGAACCAGATCGGCTTTTCGCTGAACCTCGTCAGCTTCCTCGCGCTGACGCTCGCGACCGGCATCCTCGTCGACGACGCCATCGTCGAAATCGAAAACATCTCCCGCCACATCAAGATGGGCAAGACGCCGTACCGAGCCGCTATCGACGCGGCGGACGAAATCGGCCTCGCCGTCATCGCGACGACCTTCACAATCATCGCGGTCTTCGTACCCGTTTCCTTCATGCCGGGCATTCCGGGCCAGTACTTTATCCAGTTCGGCCTGACGGTTGCCTTCTCGGTGTTTTTCTCCCTCCTTGTCGCGCGTCTGATCACGCCGATGATGGCCGCCTACCTCATGCGCGCCGAAGACGGCGTCGACGATCATCACGACAATGACGGCCGCTTTATGCGCGGCTATAGCTGGCTGGTTCGGCTGACGACGAGGAAGTGGTATACGCGCTACCCGACGCTGATCGCGGCATTCGCTTTCTCCATCGCCTCCGTGGCCGCGCTCATCATGTTCGTCCCCGGCAGCTTCATCCCGCCGGAAGACTCCTCGCGCATCGTGCTGTCGGCCGAGCTTCCCCCGAATGCGCGGCTCGATGATACCGAGCAGGCGACCAACGAGATCTATCGCCGCGTCAAGGGCATCGACGGTGTTGAAAACGTCTTCGTGCTCGGAGGCGCCTCGCCGAAAGGCGATCTGGAGCTGCGCCGCGCAACGGTGACCCTGGAGCTCGGCAAGCTGGACCAGTCGCTGACGAAGAAGCTTGTCAACGACGTCCTCGGCTCGCTGCCCGTCATCGGCCCCTACCTGCCGAAAGTCACGGTGCATGGCCGCTTGCATCCGCAGTGGGAGGTGGAAAAGGAAGTCTTCGCAAAATTGCGCTCGATCCCCGACGTGCGCATCACCAAGCTCAACGACCGCGGCGATCGTGACCTGACCTACAATTTCCTTTCCCGCAGCGAGAAGGATCTGAGGCAGGCGGTCGGCATTCTGGAAGCAGAGTTGCGCACCGATCCGGCACTGGCAAACGTCAGCGCCGACGGCGCGCTGCCGCGTCCCGAACTGCAGATCTACCCGCGCAAGGATGAGGCGGCCCGTCTTGGCATCACGCCACAGATGATTTCCGATACGGTCCGCGTGGCCACCATCGGCGATATCGACGCTTCGCTCGCAAAGATCTCGCTCGACGATCGCCAGATCCCGATCCGCGTCCAGGCTTCGCTCGGCATGCGGCGCGATCTTGCCGCAATCCGCGCCTTGCGTATCAAGACATCGACAGGCGCCACCGTGCCGATGTCGACCGTCGCAGATATCGAATATTCCGAAGGCCTGTCTTCCATCAAGCGCAACAACCGCTACCGCGTCGTCGCCATCGGCGCCGACCTGCCGCAGGGCGTGGCGCTGGATACGGCGTCGGAGCACTTCCTCGATATCGTCAATAGCGCCAAGATCCCGGCAACCGTGCATCTGGCGGAAAGCGGCGACACCAAGGTACAAAAGGAAATGGTGCAGAGCTTCGGCAATGCCATGCTGCTCGGCCTTCTGCTTGTTCTGACCGTGCTGATCCTGCTGTTCAAGGACGTGATCCAGCCCTTCACCATTCTGTTTTCGCTACCATTGGCGATTGGCGGCGTGGCGCTGGCCTTGATCCTGACCGGCAACGCACTCTCCATGCCCGTCATGATCGGCATTCTCATGCTGATGGGCATCGTAACGAAGAACGCCATTCTTCTGGTCGACTTCGCCATCGAGATGATGCACCGGGGCATGCCAAGGCTCGACGCCGTCATCGAGGCCGGCCGCAAGCGTGCCCGCCCGATCATCATGACCTCGATCGCCATGTCGGCCGGCATGCTGCCGTCAGCCCTCGGCGTCGGCGAAGGTGGTTCCTTCCGTGCACCGATGGCGATCGCCGTCATCGGCGGCATCATCGTCTCCACGGTGCTCAGCCTGGTGGTCGTGCCGTCCTTCTTCCTGATCATGGACGACGTATCGCGCCTGCTCGGCTTCCTCTTCGGCAGGCTGGTCGGCAAGAAGGATGCGGATGATGAGGTCTTGACCAAGGAAGGCCTGGCAACCGCTGTCAATGAAAACCGCCAGTCGCTCACCACCTTGGAGGAGCGCCTGGACGCCATGGAAAACAGGGATACGCGCAGCTCCAAGCCGAAAGGTACGAATGTGCTAAGACTACCGCCTTTTGCGGCTGAATAGAGCAGCCTGATTGGGTCCTTGAATAATGACGGGGCGGCTCACACAGCCTGTGTGAGAAGTCCGGCAAATCAATTAAGGTGGCCGCATTGGAAACGATGCGGCCATTTTCATGGGATACATTTCAGGGACTGATCGGGGTCAGACGTCGCTGTTGCCAGCCCGGATCGAGGATTACGTTGCGGCAGATGCTGCGGTGCGGGTGATCGATGCCTTTGTCGATGGGCTTGATGTTGCGCAGCTCGGATTCAGGCGAGCGGTTGAGGCCTCGACAGGTCGTCCCCCCTACGATCCGCGTGATCTGCTCAAGC
>NZ_JARWKZ010000031.1:0-69700 GCF_050577975.1 Rhizobium sp. BR 315
CAGCAGATCTTGGCACTGACATCGGCGTCAGAAACCTTGCGTCCCCCGATCATGATGAGAACGGCAGATGGCAATACTTCCATATTGCGCATTTGCCATTCGTCCAGCGAGCCGACCGTCACGATATGCAGGGCGCTGTCGCACTCGGTCAAACTCTTCGATAGGCACTCGCGATCCAGTGCGCGGGAATCGATGAGCAGAACGTAGTCTTCCCATTCATCGATGCCGGGCGCGCCGGCCGCGATGAACGGCTTCAAGGCGTCGGATGTCCGAACTGAAATGATACGTGCGCCCGATTCTGCGGTGAATTTTTCACCTGTGAGTGATTGTCCAATCATGGCCGCTATCCCCAACTCTAAATTTCGCTTTTGTATTTTTTGCAACTTTTTCAGTATTTAGTCGATTTAGAGAGCATATCATCCGTTTGAGTCGAGGCTTTTCTTGGTTTTTCATCTCGGTCCCCTCTATTTTAGATTTATATGAACGTATTAATTGCTTATTTTTCTCTTCAGTGCATTAACATATGTTAACATTGAATTGAAATATTAAATATAAGCACAGTTTTAGTCTCTATTTATAATAGAGACTAAGTGCTACTCAAATGATGGTTGTGTCAAAATCGGACTCGTCGAAGTCGACGAGATCCGCCAGACGTGCGCGGTCGAGAAAGGCAACGATACCGTTGCGGAAGGACAGCAGACCGGCTTCACGCATGTCCCTGAGCACACGATTTATGTGCACTGTCGACAGACCGACGGCATCGCCAATATCTGCCTGCGTCAAAGGGCAATCGAAGTACTCGGAGTTAGCATAGTCTCTTGACATGCCAACACGCGTTCCGAGCTCAAGCAGCATGTAGCCTGTTCTTTCGAGCGCATCGCGCCGCCCGATGTTGGCAAGCCTCTCCGACATGCGCGCCTGATGCCGCACCAATTCGGCAATGACGATGCGATAGAAGTATGTCGGCGCGTCGACTTTCGGAAGCGCGGTGAAATCTGGGAAAGCCGTCACCGTTACATTGGTGATTGCCCGCACGGTCTCGCGTGAAAGCGCTGCCAGCGATGTCGAGATCATATCGCCGCGCAGCACGAATTCTGTGACGAAGCGTGTGCCGTTCGGCAGCGTCTTACTGCTCGCAGCCCAACCATTCAGAACGAAGAGAAGACGCGGCGTATCATGTCCGTAGCCGCAGATCTCACTCCCCGCAACGAAGGTTCTCGCTACGCCACCGAGACTTCGAACATACTCAATCGGAATCTGTGCCGCCATGCCGTCATCCCATCGACCGAAGACCATATCTCGAATGTTCCGTTGACCATCTGAAATATAGTCTTCGCGAGTTCAAACCTCTTAGTACCATAGAAAATCCGCAGTGTCTCCGATGTAAATCAATACCCGCTATTTCCAGAAGCTCCATCGCTCCCGTGCTGGCGCCTTGTATGCTTCATATGGGACAGTAATATTTCGAGGTGTTTACTTTATGCGTAATTCAAAATGGCGAAATATTTCGCGAGAAACATGTTATACCTGCAATGCAGGATATCGATCACTTTCGGTTAAGTGCCGACGCATGTTGGAAACTCCGGCTCGGGCCTCCGCAATGGTAAGATGATGTCGAAGGACTTCAATCTCCTCCTTCTGGGCTGCCTTCAGCAGCAGCGCGATATGCTCGGGCGTTGGCGATGCCTCCTTTATGAAATAGGCCTCGCGCCCGACAGAATTGAAGAATCCTTCGACCTTCCGGTCCCAACCCAAGCCGATATGCGGGATTCTCAGCGCATAGGCCGCGATGCAGGCGTGCAGCCGGTGAGCCAAAATCACATCCATTGACTGGATTGTCTCTATCAAATCAACCGGAAGTCGCGGCCGCCTGGAAACAGTCAGAGTGCCGGCACCAATAGCACGATGCTTGGCAACCGAACTGCGGATGCGCTCCGCAAAAGCCTGATCTTCGCGAGCTCCATTGCAGAACAAGACGACGCGTTGGCCGTCATCCAAAAGCAATGCGATCAAATCCCTATAGGGGGCAATACTCGAAAATGGGATGCCGGAGGCCTTGGCACTGCCATGTCTCTGCAGGATTAATGGGTCGGTGACGCAGAGTCCTACGGTCAATCGGCCCTTGGATGGGGAGACTGGGTCCCTAGCGGTCGGCGAAGCCCGAAGCAACAGTCCGGGATCGCGCACGATTTTGGCGCTCGGCCCTTCGGGGAAGTGCTCAAACCAAGCGTCTTGCGCAAAGCCATCGCGCACGGAAAGATGGACAAGACGCGTCTGCTTCAATCGTGCAAAGAGATGGTATGCCGGCTCCGACCAATGGTTGCTGACGCCGACGGCGTAGATCGCCAGCGGGCGATCGTGCCGGGAGACGCAATCAAGCACAGTGCCGATCTTGAGCGGGAAATTCAGGTCGTCGTCCTGAAACAAATTGCCGCCGCCGATCACAACAGCGTCCGCAGATGCAACCTTGTCTTCCCACTGCCCGCGAAGTTTGTTCAGGCGACGCTCGAGCCCGGCGCGGACAAGCCGTCGACGGATGCCTGCGGGGAGCCGATGGAGCAACCCGAGCACGAGGCGCCTGCGCCCGCCGTGGCCTGCGCCAAAGGCCTGCCGCCCCGCGAGATCGATCGTCTCGACTTCGATCTCGCCCCTGCCATTCGTCAATGCAAGTTCGACGCATTCTGCGAGCAGTCCGTCGCCTAGGTTTTCACTATACTTCACATTGAAAACAAGGATCTTCATCGCAGTTCTCCAGCAGTACGCAAACTACCTCCGGATTTGGACAGTATATGCTGGGCCTCGGCGCCGAATGCGGAAATGCTCCCTGCGAGAATGTAAAATATCAGTCCAAGATCATACACCGTGCCGGAGGCGAAAGCAGAAATGAGAACGGTGATGATCCCGGCCTTGGCGGAGCGCACGACGGCGGCGGTCTCCCGCGACGGATACGGGAAGCGCCCGTCTGCCGTAAGCAGCCGGCCGACGAACAATGCAAAGAGCAGCGTGCCGAAGAGCCCGACATTGGACAAAAGCACAAGACCGAAGCTTGATGCGCGGGCGCTGCCAAGGCCGGCACCGAAGCCATTCGTGTCCAGGAAAGCCCGATAAGCCATGGCGTTCCACATGAAGCGCTCGCGCCCGGACTGACTATCGGCCTTGGAGAGCAGCATTTCGTCGAGAAACTCGTGCAGACTATGGGCGAGATCCGGCATGACTATGAGAACGAAGAAGATGGCGAGCGGCATGCTCGCCAGAATGGACACGATCAGAACCGGCCGTCCGGCACCGGGCTCGCGGCGGAAAGCCAGAAATGACTGCAGGCTGAGAATAGGCAGGATAGCGGCGAGCCCGATAAGCGCGGTCGCCGACGTCGATAGGATCAGCGCGACCAGAAGCAAGCCTGCAAAGGCACCTGTGATGGTTGAGCGGATACCGCTGAGCCACAGGCTGGTGATGATGGCAAAGAGGACGAGCGTGAAGTCGGCGAATGCCGAAGCCTCGGGAAAGGTTCCCGAAATGCGCTTCAATCCCCCCTTTTCGGCATTGGTCAAAAGGGCGTAATTGGCCGTCCGCACGAAACTCAACAGAGAGTCCGTGTGGGTGAAATGGGTAATTATGTCGGCAAGTGCGAAGCCGAGATCGACGCTCGAGACGATCAAGATCCCTTTGACAAAGGTCAAGGGCATGGTGTCACGCCGGAAGAAGGCAAAGGTAGCGATGAAGCAAATCAGGCCGCCGGCGGCATAGACCGATTGCGTAATATTATTTGAGGAGAAGCGCAGCGGCACCAGCGCAATCAAGCTGCGAGCGCCAACCATGCGCTCAACCGACATTGTCTGCGTCATGCCTTGAAACATTCGTGGGAAGAAAATCGCTGTAAAGATTCCGAAGGCGGTCAGAAGCAGCAGGAGGAACCCGGGACGCCAGGGGACCAGGGCGGCGAGAAATGGCCCCTCTCCATAGGCTGCGAACAGGCGAACGGCGAAGAACACCAGAAATAGGCTCGGCACGAGCACAGACGCGCCGCCGAGGCCAGGCACGCTGAAAGCGGCAGCCGCGCCAAACACGGTCGACAGGATCATGATGATAAACGACCAACGGACAGGCGTCGTCAACGTCACAACACCAACGATCAGTGTTACAAGCCCCATGGCATTCATTGTGAGGTAATCCAGCCGCTTTGCGTATTGCTACTGCAAGCTAGCACGTCGCCCATGCGGCTGTATTTCCGCCTTCCCTAAGCCTTTTGGAGGACGCATCGGCCGAAATGAGTCCTATACCATGGGTGTTACGGCGCTCATGTTGGTTTGCATGGATCACGTCTTACAAACCTGCCGCGCTCGATGCTTGACCAGCCGCCGCGCGTTTCTTTACGCGTCGGTTGCCACAGCGCTCGTTGCGATCTGCGATACCAAGGTCGCATATGCCGGCGATACCGGCGATGCGCTTGATGTCGACAACATGACGTTGACCTTCCAGGATGCTTTTGACACGCTCAGCATCTCTGCCTGGGGACCTGGCACGCGCTGGATCGCCCATACGCCCTGGAATGGCGATTTCGGAGGTGCCCGCTTCGCTGATCCGAGTGGCGAGTTCCCCTTCGCAGTACAGGACGGGATGCTGCGCATTACCGCCGCGCGCGATAGCGAGGGTGTCTGGCGCTCCGGCCTGATTGCTTCCGTTGACAGCGATGGAAATGGCTTCGCTCAGCAATATGGTTACTTCGAGATGCGCGCGCGGCTGCCTGATGGGCCGGGCGTGTGGCCGGCATTCTGGCTGATTGGCAAGGATCGCTCGAAGGCCACTGCCGAGATCGATGTGATCGAATATTATGGCGACAAGCCGGGTGCCTATTCCTCGACGGTGCATGTCTGGCACCGCGATGGCCGGCACGATTCCGACTATTCCCGCATCAAGGCATTCGCCACCGCGAACCCCGCCGACATGCATCGCTATGGCGTGAAGATCGATTCAGACTTCATACGCATGTATTTCGATGGAAGTCTCGTCTGGAAAACCAAAGTTTTGCCGGAGCATCGCCAGCCAATGTATATATTGATCGATCTCGGCATCGTCGACGGCATAACGAAGGTGGCTGCCGCCGACCCATCCTTCATGTTTGTCGACTACGTCAGAGCCTACCAATTCCGGTAGGTCCTTCATCATCATTCTCCCCGGCAACTCATCTCGACCTCTGTCATACATCTGCGTGGCAGATGCAGCCATTCGCATGCGGATCCGCATGGCGGCGCGCGTAATGCTTTCGGTCGAGTTGGGCCGGTCTCATGAAACCTCTCAGACGAAATGGCTACGCTGCAGTCTGACTTACGACTTTCGATGGTGCGAACAGTCATCCCAATGATCAACTGGTGCTTTTGCCCCAGCGTGAAATTCTGCGGTGGACGGTGAAGCATCTCATATCGCGGCGGCGTCAGTCGCAGGACAACCAGGAGGGCGATAATGATTGACCGCGAGGCTCAAGCAAAAGTAGCTGGCCCGGCAAGCCTGCATTACGATCGCAATCTTTGCCTTCATGAAATGCTGCGCAGCCAAGCTAGCGCGGCACCGGAGGCGACGGCCTTAGTCTTAGGCGACACTCACGTCACCTATCGCGATCTTGATCGCATATCCGACGCGCTCGCGCAGTATCTGATCAGCGCCGGCGTTCAAAAGGCCGATATCGTCGGCCTCTTCCTGCCGCGAAGCGTGAATGCCGTCATTTGCACCCTGGCCATCCTGAAAGCCGGCGGCGCCTATCTTCCCCTGGATCCTGCCTTTCCGGTCGAGCATCTCGATTTCGTCGTCGGAGAATGTGCCCCGAAGGTCGTTTTCGTCGACCCCGCTTATGGCGACAAGCTGGCGAGCGTGCCGAGCATGAGCGGCCAGGTCATCGAAGCAGATGCCATTATCGCCGAGATGGCGAGCCAGCCCGGGGTTATCGCGCCCGCCGTGGATATAACGGGCGGTGATCTCGCCTACGTCATGTATACCTCCGGCTCGACCGGGCGGCCCAAGGGTACGATGATCTGCCATCGCAGCATTGCCAGGGTTGTTCTCGACCAGACCTATATCGATTTCCGTCGGGATGATGTCGTGCTCCACACGGCCACCATCTCCTTCGACGCATCGACATTCGAAATCTGGGGTGCGCTTCTCAATGGTTGCACAATGGCGATCATGCCCGACGCCGATTTCTCCATTTCGCGTCTGACCGACTTCATGCAAGCAACGAATGTCAGCATCTCCTTCCTCACGACAGGACTGTTCAATCTCTTTGCCGATCATGCTCACGTATCCCTGCCGAGGCTTCGGCACATCCTCTTTGGCGGCGAGGTCGGCTCGGCTGTTCACGCCCGACGCTTTCTGGAGCACCATCCTGGCTGCAGGCTCAGCAATGTCTACGGGCCGACCGAGACGACCGTCTTTGCCACCGCCTTCCAGGTCCTGCCCAGCTTTTCGGGCCCAGAGCTGCCGATCGGCAAGGCGATTGCTCATACCGGGATCGCGATACTGGACGAGGAATTGCGCATCCTTCCTGCGGGCATTGAGGGTCAATTGGCGATCTCGGGCGACGGCCTCGCCATAGGCTATTTCAAGCGGCCGGAGCTGACGGAGCAGAAATTCGTCACTGTCGAGACGAAAGACGGCAGGACACGCTTCTATCTGACGGGCGACGTGGCCTGCCTGAAGCCGGACGGCACCGTTACTTTCAAGGGGCGCCGCGACCGGCAGGTCAAGATCAACGGCAAGCGCATTGAGCTCGACGAAATCGAAGCCGCGCTCAGGCGCGATCCACGCCTCGCCGACGGCGTAGTGCTTTGCCACACGCAGGGTGAGAACCTGAAACGCATCATTGCCTATCTATGCCCGAAGGAAAGCCATATGGGCGCGGGCGCCGATCTGGCGCAAGGCGTCATGGCGACGCTGCGCGCAGCTCTTCCGGCCTACATGATCCCGAATGCCGCAGTCATCGTGGACGCCTTGCCGCTGACGCCGGCCGGCAAAGTCGATCGTTCGAAATTGCTACCCCCTGCGGTCGAAGCCCAGACAAGGCCAGCGGACACCAGGAGCCTGACCGAAGAACTCCTCACGACCCTGTGGCAAGACGCATTGGCTCTCGAAGGCGTCGATCCCGACAGGAACTTCTTCGACCTCGGCGGCACCTCCCTGCAGCTACTGGAAATTCATGCCGGTCTTGAGGAGGCGCTCGGCCGGGCGATCGATGTGGTCGCGCTGCTGCGTTATCCGACAATTCGGGAACTGGCGCTTCATCTGGATGGGCGCACGCCGGGTCCGACACGCATTGCCGCCACCGCTCAGCGCGCAGCACTTCAGAAGAAGGCGATTTCTCATATTCGCAGGAGCTCTCTATGAAACGGAATCACCAGGAGAATGGCAAACAGCGTGATTTCGAAGATAATGAGGACCTGAACGAGCAAATTTCCGGGCAAGTCGCCATTGTCGGCATGTCCGGCCGCTTTCCCGGCGCTCCATCAGTACCGGCGCTCTGGCAGCTTGTGCTTGAGGGAAAGAACGCCTTTTCGCTTTTTTCGCCGGATGAAATCGAAGACGCGTTCACCGACGAAGAGCGTGCGCAGCCCAACTATGTCGCTGCAAGGCCTCATCTCGATGGCGCTGACATGTTCGATGCCGAATTCTTCGGCATGTTTCCGCGCGAAGCTGCGATAACCGATCCGCAACATCGTATCTTCCTGGAAATATGCTGGGAGGCGCTTGAGGATGGCGGCTACGATCCGCAGCGCTATGCCGGTCTGATTGGGGTATTCGCCAGCTGCTCGATGCCGACCTATCTGATCAACAACGTCCTGCGCGACCGCGCGAAGGCCGAGGAGTTCACATCGAACTACCAGATCGGCTGCTTCCACGAACTCGTCGGCGCTCTCAACGATGCGCTGGCAACCCGCATCGCCTATAAGTTCAATTTGCGCGGGCCTGCCTTTACCTTGCAGTCGGCATGCTCAAGCTCCCTGCTTGCCGTTTCGCAGGCGTGTCAGAATCTCCTCACATATAGCTGCGACGTGGCTCTTGCGGGCGGCGTCTCGGTCACCATTCCGCAAAAAAGGGGCTACATCTACCAGGAAGGTGGCATGGCCTCGCCCGACGGCACCTGCCGCCCGTTCGACGCCAACGCTGCCGGAACCGTCTTTGCGAGCGGAGCAGGCGTCGTCCTCCTGAAGCGCCATGAGGATGCCCTGCGGGATGGCGACCACATCTATGCGGTCATTCGCGGCTACGGCATCAACAATGACGGCAGCGACAAGGTTGGCTTTACGGCGCCGAGCGTGGAGGGGCAAGCCGAGGCTATTGCCACAGCTCTCGCCAATGCCGGCGTCGAACCCTCAAGCATCGGCTATATCGAGTGTCACGGCACTGCGACGCCGCTCGGCGATCCCATAGAATTCAATGGATTGACGAGGGTCTTTGCGGATGAGGTACCGGGGTCGGCCAGCTGTGCGCTTGGCTCGGTCAAGGGCATCATCGGCCATACCGACGTGGCAGCCGGCGTTACGGGGCTTATCAAGACAGCGCTGGCGTTGCGTTGCGCCAAGATCCCGCCGATGCCCAACTATAGTCAGCCCAATCCGCGCATCGATCTCAAAAAAAGCCCCTTTTACATCCCGACAGCAGCCGGCGCATGGCCGCAGGGACCAGCACCGAGAAGAGCCGGCGTCAGCGCCTTTGGCGTCGGCGGCACAAACGTTCATATCGTTCTCGAAGAGCCCCTTCACCCGTCGACCACGTCGAAAGAGGTGGAGGGCCACTACATCCTCCCTCTTTCGGCGCGCAACAAGCCGGCCATCGCGGAGATGCGTGCAAATCTGAGCAATCATCTCGCCGAGAACCCGAAGCTTTCGATAGCGCAGCTGGCGCACACGCTGCAAACAGGGCGGCGCGAGTTCGGCCACCGGTTGGCTATTGCCGCCGAAAGCGTCGAGGAAGCGATCATCAAGCTGACGACGGACGGCTATCAATCCCTTGTCGCCGCCGACCAGCCGCCCGTCGCATTCATGTTTCCCGGCCAGGGTGCGCAATATGTCGGCATGGGCGCAGGGCTTTACCGCTCCGAGCCGGAGTTTACCCGCTGGATCGATCGTGGTTCCGAGCTTCTGAAAATGACGCTCGGGCTCGATCTGCGTGACTACATCTGCCATACCGGCCCAGTGACGCAGGCTATCGCCGATGAGCAGCGCGAAACACGGATTGCTCAACCCTGTCTTTATCTTGTCGAATATGCGCTTGCCCGATTGTGGCTCAGCCGCGGCGTCAAACCGTATGCCATGATCGGACATAGCGTTGGCGAGTTTGTAGCCGCCACGCTCGCCAACGTCATTTCGTTCGAAGACGGCCTACGTCTTGTGGCCAATCGCGGGCGGCTGATGCAGCATCAGCCGCAAGGAGCGATGGTATCCGTCCGTGCCGATGCCGGCACGACGGCTTCCTATCTGCAGGGCGCCGTCGAGATCGCCGCGATCAATGCGCCGAAGCTCTGCGTCATTTCCGGCCCCTTTGGCGACATGGATAATGTATGCGCCGCACTTGCCGCCGCCGACATAGCCTTCAGCCGGCTGCATACGTCACACGCCTTTCATTCGGCGATGATGAAGGACGCCGCTCTCGCGCTGCGCGAGGAGACGGAGAAGGCGACATATGGTACTGCGACCCTGCCCTTCATCTCATGCGTCACAGGCGACTGGCAGACCACCGAACTCGCGACATCGCCCGATTACTGGGCTATGCATTGCCGCGACGCCGTTCGCTTTGCCGACGGCCTGGTCGCGCTCTGCCGCGACCGAAAGCCGGTTCTTCTCGAAATCGGACCGGGCCGCACGCTGTCGGTCTTTGCCGCGCAGACGATCGCAAGGGACGGTCTTTCCGCCGTCGTCCAATCCCTGCCCGAACATGATCGAGCCTCTGCGGCCGCCGAAACTCTGGCAGAAGCGCATGGCAAGCTATGGATGGCAGGCTGTCCGCTGAATTGGCCGGCCATTCCCTCGTTAGCGCAACAGCGGCTGGCTTTGCCCACCTATCCGTTCCAGCGGCAGCGCCATTGGATCGATGCCCCTCCATCCGCACGTCGTTCATCGACGCTGCGGGCGGACGCCGAACCGAACAATCCTCCCACAACCGGATCCTTTGTCTCTGACGTCAACATCACCGAGGAGAATCGAACGATGAATGTTGCATCACCAATTCCAGTCCCCGACCGCCTGCCGCGATTGGAAACCACTCTTCTGACGCTGCTGAGCGACATGTCTGGTGAAACGCTCGGGCCGGATGAGCGAGCAGCGACATTTCTGGAGCTTGGCTTCGACTCGCTTTTTGTCGGCCAGTTCGCGCAACGTATCGAGAAGGACTTCAAGGTTAAAATCTCTTTCCGGGAATTGCTGAGCGATGTTCCCTCCGTCGCCGATCTGGCGGCCCATCTCGATCGGCAAATGCCACCGGACGCAGTAAAGGTGGCAGATCCGTTGCCATCAGCGCCCCCCGTCGCGGCCGTACCGATGCCGCCCATGCCGGTACAGATCCCGACTGTGTCACCGGCTCCGCAAGTCGCATCGATGCCGGCTGCGGTATCGGATCTCGCCACAGTGATGCAATCACAGATTCAGATGGCACAGTCGCTGTTTTCTCAACAGCTGCTGATGCTGCAAGCCATGCAGGGCGGCACTCAGGCTCCCTTGGCCGCGAGTGCGGTGCCGGCAGCGCCGATTTCGCTTTCGCCACAGCCTGCTGCGCCAAGCCAGCCTCCTTCCAACGCCTCAACCGAAAGCGATTTCGGCACCGAACGCATCAAGCTCTATCGCCCGAACGCCAAGAGCGTGACGTCGGAGATTTCCGCTGCCAAGCAGGATTTCATCGCCACTCTCACTAAGGCCTATGAAGCCAAGAACGCCAAATCCAAGACATTCACGCAGGAGCATCGCGGCCACCTCGCCGATCCCCGTTCCGCGTCGGGCTTTCGCGCCGATTGGAAGGAGATGGTGTTCCCGATCGTCTGCGACCATTCCAAGGGCGCCTATATCTGGGATATCGACGGCAACCAATATGTCGACCTAGTCAATGGCTTCGGGCAGACGGCCTTCGGACATGCGCCGGACTTCGTGATCGACGCCGTCAAAGATCAGGCCGACCGCGGATTTGCCATCGGCCCGCAGACGCCGCTTGCCGGTGACGTCGCACAGATGATTGCCGAGATGACCGGCCACGAGCGGGTTACCTTCTGCAATACCGGTTCCGAGGCTGTCATGGCTGCAATGCGGATTGCCCGCGCAGTCACCGGCCGCGATCGGGTCGTGGTCTTTGCCAATGACTATCACGGCCAATTCGACGAAGTTCTGGTCAAGGGTCGCAATCGCGCCGACAAGCCGATCGCTCTGCCGGTTGCCTCCGGCATCCCCATGGCTTCCGTGTCGAATATGACCGTCCTGCGCTACGGCGCACCGGAAAGCCTCGATTTCATCCGTGCCAATGCTGCCGATATAGCGGCTGTCATCATCGAGCCGATCCAAAGCCGCCATCCCGAATTGCAGCCACGCGAGTTCGTCCTGGAACTGCGCGATATCGCCACCAAATCCGAATTCGCACTGGTCTTCGATGAGGTTGTCACCGGCTTCCGCGTCGATCCGGGCGGCATGCAGGCGGTCTGGGGCATCAGGGGCGACATGGCGACCTATGGCAAGGTCGTCGGTGGCGGCATGCCGATCGGCGTGCTTGTCGGCAATCCGCGCTTCATGGATGCGCTCGATGGCGGCTACTGGGCTTATGGAGACAACTCCGTTCCCATGACGGCTCCGACATTCTTTGCCGGCACCTTCGTCCGTCATCCGCTGACGCTCGCCGCCGCCAACGCCGTGCTGCACCATATCAAGGGAGAAGGATCCGCCCTCTATAATCGTGTCGCCGAACGAACGGAGGCACTGGTCGCGGAGATCAGGGCCGATCTTGCCAGGCGCGGCATCGCCGATGTCGTTCATGGCTACAAGAGCTGGTTCGCCACGGACTTCTCCAGCCAGGATCCCCTCGGTGCGCTGTTCTATGCCCAGATGCGGCTGAATGGCGTTCATATACAGGACGGCTATCCCTGCTTCTTGACGACAGCCCATACCGAGGATGACTTCCGCTCCATCGCGAAAGCTTTCCATGACAGCCTGGACGCGATGCAGGCGGTTGGGATATTCGTGGCCAAGGAAGAGCCAAGCATAGCTGCAAAACAGGCGCAGGCACCGGCGCCGGTCGCGCGGCTTCAATCCGCACCACTGACGGAAGCACAGACGGAAATATGGCTTGCCGCCCAAGCGGGTGACGAAGCCTCATGCTCATTCAACGAGTCCTTTTCGCTGACGCTGGAGGGAAAGCTGGATGAGAAAACCATCCAGAAGGCCTTCGACGCGGTCATTGCGCGCCACGACGCGTTTCATATTCGCTTTGACCGCAGCGGCGAGCATTTCCAGTTCATTCCGGACTTCAAGCTCGACCTGCCGATCCTCGAAGGCGTCGATGAGAAAGGCCTCGCCGACATCGTCGACGATGAAGCACGTACACCCTTCGATCTGATCAACGGCCCCCTTGTCCGCGCCAGCGTCGTTAAGCTGGCGCCCGAGAAGCACGTGCTGGTCTTTACGGCCCATCACATCGTCTGCGACGGCTGGTCGATCAATACCTTCGTCGAAGAGCTGGCGACTGCCTATGAGGCCTATAAGGCAGGCAATGTTCCGGAATTTCAGCCGGCACTCTCCTTTGCGACCTATTCGACGGATCTTTCTCCCAGGCCGGAGAAATGTCAGGCGACGGAGCAATTCTGGCTTGATCAGTTCAAGACGGTTCCCGATCTTCCCGACCTGCCGCTGGACCGCCCGCGCCCGGAATATCGCAGTTTCGCGGGTGGAAGCTGCACCGGCTACATTGATGCCGATGTCTACAAGGCGCTGAAGAAAAAAGGCGCGAAATCGGGCGCCACGCTGTTCTCCACCCTGTTGGCGACACTCCAGGTGATGATATCGCGACTATCTGGCCAGGGCGACATCGTCATCGCCATTCCGTCGGCTGGTCAAAGCCTGCTCGACGGCCAGATCCTCGTTGGTCACTGCGTCAACCTGCTGCCGCTGCGTCAGGCTGTATCGCAGACGGAGCCGTTTGCAGCGCATCTGAAGGCAACGCAGCAGCTTGTTTTCCAGGCCTTTGAGCACCAGGATTACACATACGGTACGCTCGTGCGCAAACTGAATGCCAAACGCGATCCGCGGCGCCTGCCCCTGACAGAAATCCAGTTCAACCTCGAGCGCATGGCCGGCGGATCGTCCTTTGGCGACCTCAAGCCGGCGATGGAGCCGAACGCAAAGGCCTTTTCCAACTTCGACCTGTTCTTCAACATGATCGAGGCGACCGATCACATCCGCATCGACGTCGACTACAACGCCGACGTCTTCGATCGCGTGACGGTGGAGCGGTGGATCGGCCACTTCTCGACGCTGGCAGCAACCTTGGCCAAGGACATGGATCGCAAGGTCGGCGAACTGTCCCTGCTCTCGGCGCAGGAGAAATCCTGGCTGGCCGACGATCTCAATCGCACGGCCATGCCCTATGATCACGATCAATTCGTCTTCTCGCTCTTCTCCAAGCGGGCGGCCGAGCATCCGAATGCGGTCGCTGCTCAACATGACGGCCAGTCGATCACTTACGGCGAGCTGGAAACGCGCTCGAACCAGCTCGCGCTCTACCTCCAGATGGCGCTTCCCGATCCCGGCCAGCGCATCGCAATCCTGATCGAACGCTCACTGAACATGATCGTCGCCCTCCTCGCAGTCATGAAGGCAGGACATACCTATGTGCCGATGGATCCGGCTCACCCGGAACCGCGCCTGCGGCAGACGCTGGATATCGCCCGCATCGGCGGCCTGATCTGCGACAGCGATGACACGGCTCGGCTAGCGGCCGCGGATACCCCTGTTATCCGGCTCGACCAGGATGCCAAGGCGATCAGCTCGATGACCGGGCTTCCCCTGAAGACCCTGCCTGTCGATACGACAGCATCCGCCTATATCATCTTCACCTCCGGTTCGACCGGCATGCCGAAGGGCGTGGAGGTTTCGCATCGATCCCTGACGAACTTCCTTCTCTCCATGGCCAAGGAACCCGGCTTTACTGCAAACGATACGCTCGTTGCGGTCACGACGATCTCCTTCGATATTGCCGGCCTGGAGCTTTATCTGCCGCTGATATCGGGCGGAAGGGTCGTCATTGCCAGCCGCAGCGAGGTCCAGGACGGCTTTGCGCTCGTAAAGCTCATCTGCGACTATGATGCCACGGTGTTACAGGCAACGCCGACGCTTTGGCAGATGCTGGTCGAGGCCGGCCTGAAGGATCGCCGGACGCTGAAAATGCTCTGCGGCGGTGAACCCTTGCCTAAGGAACTGGCGCGTTCTCTGCTTACGATTGGCGGCGAACTTTGGAACATGTACGGCCCGACAGAAACGACGATCTGGTCGTCACTGCAGCGCATCACGGACGCCGATCAGCCGATCACGATCGGCCATCCCATAGCCAATACTCAGCTCTTCATCCTCGACCAAAGCGAAAATATCGCGCCGGTCGGTGTCATCGGTGAGCTGCATATCGGTGGCGACGGACTTGCGGAAGGATATTTCGATCGTCTTGATCTCACCGAGAAGGCCTTCGTTCCGCATTGCTTTGCCATCGGCAGACCGATGCGTCTTTACAAGACCGGTGATATCGGGCGGCGGCTTGCCGATGGTTCCCTGCAGCTGCTTGGCCGGCGCGACCAGCAAGTCAAGCTGCGCGGCTTCCGCATCGAGCTGGGCGACATAGAGGCCGTCATATCCAAGGCGGAAGCCGTGCGCCAATGTGCAACGGTCCTCGCCGAGAACGCCAAGGGCGATCGTTCGCTGGTCTGCTACATCGTGCCGAATGCAAGCGGCAGCGATCTACCGGTAGCCAATATAGCGGCACACGCCAAAGCTAGTTTGCCGGCTCATATGGTGCCGAGCTTCTGGGTGATGGAAAGTGAGCTGCCGCAAACCGCCAACGGAAAGCTCGACCGCAAATCCTTGCAGCAGCGTGGCGTGCCGCAGCGTGAGGCTGCGCCAACCAAGGTCCAGCCAAAAACCGAGATGGAACAGCGATTGCTGGCGATCTGGCAGGATGTTCTGAACCTCAGCGACATCGGCGCCGACGATAATCTCTACGCGCTCGGTGCCGACTCGCTTGCCATATTCCGCATCGCCGCCCGTATGCGTGACAACGGCCTGCCGCTCGAGGCAAAGCACCTGCTGCGCCATCCGACGATTGCCGCGCTAGCAGCCTTTGCCGACAGCCAGGGAGGGGATCTGTCCGATCCCGTTCAGCTGCACATACCATCACTGCGAGATTTTCGTAACGGCGCACGCCGCGGCCTGGGGGCATCTTTATGAGTACGGTTGACAATAGTCCAAGCGGTCCGCTTGTCGAACCGCAGATCATCGGCGAATTTCCTTGCACGCAGACGCAGTTGCGCTGCTGGATCCTCGATCAACTCAACCCCGGCAATCCGGCTCTCAATGTCGCGGTCCGGTGGGAAATCCGGGGGAACTTCAAGGCCTCGACCCTCGAGGCGGCCTTTCGAAAAGTCATTCAACGCCACGAAATACTGCGAACCCGGTTTATCGAAAGAGGCGGCCAGCCGTTCCAGCAGGCTGTCAGCGACGTGAATTTCAAGATGTCGGTGATCGACCTTCGCGGCATGCCACTGGAGCAGCGCCAGGCAAGAATCCTGTCGATCGGCGAGGAGACCGCGCAGGCACCGTTCGATCTCAGCACCCCTGGCCTATTCCGGGTGACCTTGCTGATGGCCGAAAACGAGCGCGGTTTCCTATTGATCACGGCGCATCAGAGCTGCTTCGACGGCTGGTCCATCCGCGTTCTCGGACGGGAGGTCGGTGAAATCGCCGCTGCGATCGACGCCGGACGTGCACCCGTCGTGCCGGAACTGCCATTGCAATACGGCGATTACGCTTTGTGGCAACAGGAATATCTGCAAAGCTACGGTTTCGAGACGGAGAAGACCTTCTGGCGAGACATGCTGCAGGGCGCTCCTTATTTCGAAGTCAGCCCGGATCGGCCTCGCGGCCAAGTCAAAACCAATCGCGGCAACATTCTTTCCATCGTCCAACCGCCCGTCTTCACCGATCGCATGGACGCTGCGGCGCGGGCGCACCGCGTTTCGCAATATAGTTTCGGCGCAGCCGTACTCAGTGCGGCTCTTCATCGGCTGACTGAGGCCCAGACCGTTCTGTTCGGCTCGCAGATCGCTGGCCGCGAACACAGCGACCTCGAAGACATGATCGGCGTATTCATCAACAATATGGTGCTGCGCTTCGACTTTCGCTCCGATCTCAGCTTCGACGAGCACATACGCTCCGTCAGCACGACGATCGAAGGCGCACTGAACCATCAGCGCATGCCGTTCAACAAGCTTGTCGAACTCGTCAACCCGGTGCGTGATCCGGCCCGCAATCCGCTAATTTCGGTCAATTTCAATCTGCAGAAGGCATTTCTCGAAGATCGCTCCTACGGCGGCTTCGAGCTGATCAGCTCGCCCTCGCAATCCCCCGGCGTCATCTACGATCTCAGTTTCATCATGATCGGCCGGCCGACCGGCTGGCGCATGTCGATCGAATACAATGCCGACTTGTTCGACGCCAGCACGGTCGAAAGCCTCCTGCAGCTATGGAGGAATGCCTATGAAATTGCTCTCGATCGCCCTGAGGCGCCGCTTTCTTCGCTCGCTGCGCCGAACCGACACCTGGCGGCTTCCGCCAAGGCTGCGCCAATGGACGGCGCCCTCACAAAAAAATCGCCGCCGGATACGCGAATGGAGGCGCTTGCTGAGCTGTGGAAAGAGATCCTACAGGTTCCGCAAATACGCCCGGATGATGATTTTTTCGCGCTCGGCGGCCACTCGCTTCTCGCGCTCCGATTACTATCGGAAACACGCGCAAGATTCGATGCAGCACCGACATTACAACTTCTATTCAGGCAGCCGACGTTTGCGGGCTTTGCAGCGGCGATCTTCAATACCGAAGAGATCGGGGGGCCACGAGAAAAGGTCGTAAACCCGTGGGAGCTGATCACCTGCAAGCATGGCGTGGGTACGGGGGCGGTCTACACGCTGAATCACCCCTTTCTGTACTATCGCCTCGCCAATGAGCTGCCGGACTCTGTCTCGGTGTACAATGTCAACATGTTCCATGCCGATTTGAAAGGTGGTCTGGACCGCCTGAAACTCGAGGATATCGCCGGCCTTGCGATCGACGCCATGCAGATCGATAAGGCAGCTGGGCGTGTCGCTGTCGTCGGGCTCTGCGTCAACGGTGTTCTTGCGATGGAAGTCGCCCGGCAGATGCGTGAAAGAGGCATCGATGTCGGCGTCACGGCAATCATCGATGCATGGGCTCCAGGCTATTTCGCATCCTTGCCGAAACGGGAGCAAGCACGATGGAACCGGGAGCGGCGGCGCAAGCGCCTCGCCTACTATACTAGAAAACTGCTGTCCCGGCGCATTCGGCTGATCGACTATCTCAAGCAGTTCAAGGTCTCCCAGTCGCTTCTGAGCATGTTCGGCGTTAAGGCGGGCCAATACTCAGCCGAAGAGGAGGCAAACGGGGCCGTTACGAAAGTGCTGATGGCCGCGGCACGCCATTACAAACCACTGCAAATGAAGGATTCCAGTGTCGTGCTGCTGCGAAGCAGCGCCAACCACCCTCGCGCTCGCCAATTGCGGTTTGGATGGGGCGATGCGATTGCCAGCGAGTGCTTGGTGGTCGACATCGATGGCTGGCATGAGGATTCGCTGACCAGCAGCGGTATCCACGGCCTCGCGTCGTCTCTCTCCGGAAAACTCGTCGACAGCTAGGGCTCATCCAATGAGCCAGAATGAAGTCAAAGGGGAGCGGCTATGAACAAAACCAAGCCATTGAGGGTCGGCGTTCTTATCGCGCGCGCACGCGCTCTCGAAAACTGGGAGCTTATGATCCTGGATCGCATTATCGCGGCGCCTTGGCTGGAGCTGGCTGCTGTATTCACCCATTCGCATCCGTTTGGGGACGGCAAAGTTTCGAAGCTGTTATCCTGGGGGGCGCGATTGGAGGCCAGTGCTTTAGCCCGCCAACCCGCCTACTGTCCAAAACATTTCGATAGCCGGCACCATTTTATCGATGTTTACGATGCCGACAACGACAAGACATGCACCGCCGACAATATCACTGCGGCATCGTTGCGCCGCCTGAAGCTCGACCTTGTCATCCGCATGATCCCAAAGAGCATGGCTGACGATGCGATCGCCGCTTTGCCATTCGGGGAATGGGCCTTCAATCTCTCCGATCAGCGATCTGCTGATATGGCTTGGTTCGGCTATGCCGAGGTTCTTGCGCGTGCTTCCACAGCAGACTTGGTTCTTTATGCGAAGTGCGGCAGCGAAGCCGACAGGCTGGAGATCGCGCGGGCGGCGTTCAATATCAAACCCAGTGCGGCAAGATTGAGTGCATTCGTGCGGGAGCGAAGCGTGACACTGCTGATGCGTGAATTGGCGCGCTTGGCCGACAACAGGCGGTTCACTCCGTCCGCCTTCGTCGATCCAGTCGGCGCGCATGCGCCGTCGCTCGGCAACCTCCTTCGCTACGGAAGCATCGTCGCTGGCTCAATCTCACGCAAGGCGTTCAGGTCGGTGAAAACGAAACTCCACGCCAGTCCCGCGATTTGGACGCTCTATACAGGGCGCGGTCACATCGGCGATTTCGATCCCAGCAGCGCGGTCGAAATTCCGCCCGCCGGCAACAGCATCAAGGCCGATCCGTTCCTGTTCCAACATCAGGGTCAATGCTATCTGTTCTACGAGGCCTATTCCCGCAGCGACCGCAAGGCTCACATCGCGGTCGGTCGTTTTGACGGCAACGCGCTCATACAGGTCGGGGTCGCATTGGAACGTCCCTATCATCTTTCCTATCCGTTCATATTTCGCGATGGCGGTGAGATCTTCATGATTCCGGAAACGCACCACGCCCGGCGCCTGGAGGTCTGGCGCTGCTGCGAGTTTCCCCTGAAATGGGAGCTTCATGCCACGGCCTTCGAGGGCCAGTCGCCCGCCGACAGTGTTTTGATCCGTCACGGCGGCAAATGGTGGCTATTCACCAACCTGTCGGATTTCCATGCCTATGAAGATCACTGCAGCGAGCTCTATCTATTTGAGGTCGATGGCCCAGCCCTCAAGGACATAAAGCCTCACAAGCGGAATCCCGTCGTTATCGGCAGTACAGACGCTCGCGGTGCGGGGCGCATCTTCGAGCATGAGGGCAGGCTCCTACGCCCCTCGCAGAACAATACGCATGGCATCTATGGCTACGGGCTCAATATCATGGAGATCGAGAAGCTCACGGTGGACGATTATCGCGAGCGCCGCATCCGGACGATAACGCCCAGTTTCAAGGCGGGTCTCCACGGCTGCCACCATTTCGATGCGACCGATGGGCGTTACATTCTCGATGCGAGATTGACCAACTGACCTATATCCTCGTCGCGATAGCGCAGGCATACGCGGCGCCCTCCGGTTGAGGCGACGACAGCGCCGGCGAAGTTGATTGGCGTTTCAAGCTCCAGAACGGCCCAGTTTGCGGGTGCGCCTGCATCCCCTTCCAGCCGCTCCAATCGCGATTCACTCGACCTGTCGAAGGTGATGTCGAAACTGTCCAGCGGCAGCGACAACCCGGCACCGTGGGCCTTGATGAAGGCTTCCTTGCGTGTCCAGCACCGATAGAAGCCATCCATGTAGCTATCTGCGGGTAGAGATCGAAGTGTCTGATATTCCCGGAGGGAAAAGAACCATTTTGCAATGTCTTCCTTCAGGAAACGAATTTCCTCGATATCAATGCCGAGTTCGTAGCGATCCGAAACGGCAAGGACTGCCAGATCTGCGCTATGGCTGAGATTGAAGTGGATGGGGTAAGCGCCGTAAGCCTGTACGGAAGGCTTTCCGTTGTCGCCATAATCGAAACCTATCGATCGTGGTGAAATTCCGAGATAGCGCCCCAAAATGATCCGCATTCCGGTTCTTGCGGCGACAAAGCGTTGCCTGTCCCGATCACGGACGAAGCGAATTGTCCGAATGCATTCGTCAAGCGATAGTAACGCGGCAGACATACCAAGGTCGGGCGGCGGCATGTCCAGCTTCCAACTCCAGACGTCGATGGTGTCGGGCCCGATGCTTTCCATGCTAGACCGTCGCGTAATAGAGGTGGTCGTTTATCGATCTTGCCTGCCGCGACATTCGCCTGGCCATGTAGGCGACCACCGCCACAGGATAATTCTCCCCAAGGCTGATCCGGCAACTTCGCTTCAGGATATCGAGAGTCTGCGTGCAGAGATCCGGCGTGTACTCGATCTTCCGCTCCGTCCAGAGGAAGGGATTCATCGCCGGATGGCCAGTGCGTTGCTGCAAAACCGGTTGCCAGTTGGTGTAGACATGGCGGCTGGAATCGAAAAGCCGATAGACACCGCGCTTGTTTTCCTCGGCAAATCTCTTGGCCTCCTCCGATGTTTCGAAGATGACATGGAGGCCGGCGGCGTTGTTGACATCGTTGTGAGGGCCGACAATGAGGTTCGCGTTTTTGGCGAAGATTTCGCTCATCACATCA
This sequence comes from Rhizobium sp. BR 315, assembly GCF_050577975.1. Classification (NCBI taxonomy): domain Bacteria; kingdom Pseudomonadati; phylum Pseudomonadota; class Alphaproteobacteria; order Hyphomicrobiales; family Rhizobiaceae; genus Rhizobium; species Rhizobium sp. BR 315. The sequence goes on from NZ_JARWKZ010000031.1 coordinate 20,703, forward strand.
TAGCGCTCGCGCATGCGGGCGATCATGGGATCAAGCCTCTTCAGCTGCACATTCAGCATGGCGCCCTGAATCTGGCTCGCTTTGAAATTCACTCCCAGCAGAGGCGGTTCGTTGGCATTGTCGAGGTGCCCACGAAACATCGAGCCGATGTCGTGATACATCCGGGCGCGTGCAAACAGCCGCGCATCGTTGGTCACGACAGCGCCGCCCTCCCCGCAATTTATGTTCTTGAATTGGTTGAAGCTGAATGCGCCGGCATCGCCGATCGCGCCAACCCGCTTGGTCTTGTAGCGCAACCCGACGGACTGACAGGCATCTTCTATGACCACGAGATTGTTCTCGCGGGCAATCCGCATGATGCTGTCCATGTCGCACACCACGTTCGACATATGGACTGGAATGATCGCCCTCGTCTGCGGTGTGATTTTGCGCAGGATATCCTGCGGATCCATGGTGAGCGTGTGGTCGATATCGACCAGAACCGGCACCGCACCGGCCGCCAACGGAGCTGCAGCGGTTGCGATCCAGGTATAGGCCGGCACCAGCACTTCATCGCCGGGGCCGATACCGGCAGCGACCAGCGCGGAAATCAGAGCTCCGGTCCCGCTGCTCATGGTGAGCGCATGCCGAACGCCGAATTTGGTACAGAAATCGGCTTCGAAACGTCCCAGAGGGCCACCGGTCTCGTCGCTGTATCGCGCCAACTTGCCAGAGACAAACACCGGCGCGAGCGCCAACCACTCCCGTAACCCTACCTTGGCCATAATTTTCGTTCCCCCGGAAAATAGGCATTTGCTGAAGAGCCTATCGTGTGATTACCGCATTTTCAGCATGGACTTCCGACTAAAAAGACCAACGGAACTGGCCGGATTACCTATCCGAAATCGGTAGACATCACCCCTGCCTATACCAATCGAACAATTATCCGTGCGCGCGCGATGCTGGTAGAAAATGGGAAAGTGGTGGGAAAACGATCATGATGAGCCGTGACTTGAGATCCATGCCGCATGGCATTGAAATATACGCCGATATTGCCATTGTAGGCGGTGGTCCGGCCGGAATTGCGATCGCGCGCGAGCTTGCCGACACCCGGATCCGTGTTCTCGTCATCGAAAGCGGCGGCAGCGACTACGAGGCCGAAATTCAAACGCTAAATTCTGTCGAAAACATCGGCCAGCCTTCCGTCTCGCCGAATGCCGTACCTGAAGGACGGGGTTATAGCGGCAGGCTGGCATGGCTGAATGATGTTCCGGCATTTGAGTTGCGAAACCGCATGCTTGGCGGCAGCAGCCATACCTGGATCGGTAAATGTGCCGCCTTCGATGATGTGGATTTCCGCAGTCGGCCTTGGTTGCCGCTTTCCGGCTGGCCGATTGAGCGTAGTCAATTGCTGCCCGCCCTTGATCGCGCCGCCAAACTGCTCAACCTCGGGCCTAATCGGTACGATGAAAGCCTCTTTGCGCTGCTACACTCGACCCCGGACGATCTCGGCCTGGATAGGCGGCTGCTTCGGCCATTCTTCTGGCAGTTCAGTCACATGCGTAATCAGCGCGCCGTGCCGACACGATTTGGCCGCCTCGCACTCGATATTACCGCCACGAACATAGATTTTCTGACGCATGCGACGGTGACCCGGATCAATATCGACAGCCATGGCCGCAGCGTGACGTCCCTCGACCTCAAGAGTGCGGCAGGCCGGGGTGCAAGCGTCCATGCGAATACGATCGTTCTTTGTGGCGGCGGTATCGAAAATGCTCGCCTCCTGCTTGCGTCGAACTCGGTGCTGCCTGCGGGTATCGGCAACGGATACGACGTCGTCGGGCGCTATCTCTGCGACCATCCACGAACGTCGCTCTGCCGTTTCACCGGACGCGATATCGACCCTATTGCGCAGCACTTCAACTTCTATGGCCTAAGCCACGCCGGACGAACGCAATTTTATCTCCGGGGTCTGTCTTTGAGCCCGGAAATCCAAGCGCAGGAAGGCCTGACGAATTGCGCTGCCTATCCCGTTCAGATCTACGCCCAGGACGATCCCTGGGTGGCGCTCTGGCGCCTGACGAAGGGAACGAGCAAGACGTTCAAGGGAGATCTGCTGGCGGTGGCGAAATCGGCGGATATGGTGACCTCGGGGCTCTACAATCGTCTGGTGCGGAAGCGCGGCTTGCCGCACCGCTCGACCGAATTGCGCTTCGACGTCATGGCCGAACAGCAGCTCAATGCCGAAAGCCGCATTACGCTCACGGAGCGGCGTGACAAGTTCGGTCAACCGTTACCGCGCATCAACTGGAAGATCGGCACACGCGAGATAGACAGTGTGAAACGGCTGGCGCTGGTAATCTCCGACGAATTCGCTCGCGTCGGCCTGGCGAAGCCAAAGCTTCCGGACTGGATCGCCGGAGGCGAGAGTGACGCGCCCGTGTTCATGGATATGGCTCACCCTTCCTGCGCCACACGCATGGGAACCGATCCGCGGACAAGTGTCGTCGATATCAATGCTATGGTTCACGGCACCGAGGGCTTGTTCATTGCGGGCAGCTCCGTGTTTCCAACACCCGGCCATGCCAATCCGACCTTGATGCTGCTTGCCCTGTCGATCCGGCTCGCCGACCACCTCAAGCAGCGACACGCGGCCACGCAGTCGCACAGGCTGCATGTGAGCGAACCGGACCTATCCCTCCAGCAAGGCTAGCCAAGACGGAAATAGAAACCGGCGCTCTCGCTGCGGCCGAGCTCAGGGTGAGTATCGATCGCGCGCGACAGCGCGGGAATGGACCAGCGATCGACCTGCCTGTAGCCTAGCCCCGCGATGTCGCCGACGAAATCCGCCTCGTTACGCATGTGGTAAGGGACGAAGGATTTGCCGATGCGTTCGAGCGTGACAATGGTGCTGCCCTTGCGCAACGCAACCTTGTTGAGGATCAGGTGATGCGGCAGGGACGGCATTTGCATCAGGAGGCTGGACAGCGGCGTGTCGAGATATTGCATCAGTCCCGATCCGAGGAACAATGGCATCTCGCCCGCGTCTTCGACGCGGTTGACAAAATGCAAGCTCGTCAGCCTCTCCTTTTCGGCAAGGTTTCGGCCGGCGCGAATAATGGCCGGTAGATCGTACACCGTCCAACGAAATGAGCCGTCCAGCGGCAGCAATGGGCGAAAGGCGCGATACTTCGTGCCCATATGGCCCCCTGCATCGACAAGGCCATCGATCTCGCCCAGCAGGCTGCGAAGCCAGAACAGCACCGGATAGTCCCACGGTGCCACTTCACACATTTTGGCATAGGCCACGGGCGCGATCTCGTCGTGGTCGTAACCGGCCAGCCTCTGCCTGCGGGCCGCAACCATCGCGGCTTCAAAGGTGGTATACGCGCCCGTAAACCGCCGTGGAAAGGGCGACAGATAGTTCAGCCGCCCTCTGGCAAGGCGGAGTGGCGCAAGCCCGTAGGCGGCCGCCTGTGCGGTTCCCTTAAGGATTGTGTACGCATAGCCTGCCCACCATAAGTGGGACCATAATGAATTCGTCATCTTGCCTACCCCCAATCAGCACCTATTCGATCGCCGCGATTATCATCTGATCTACGGGATCGTCGCCGTCCCTCCACCCACCTTCTTCAGAACAAGAAGCGTGCAGACATAGATGGCGCCGCCCGAGACCACCTGCAGCAGCACCGTCAACACGCGCTGCATGCTGAGCGATCCGGCGAAATAGCCGAGCGCGGTGACTGCTGCCGCCATCAGCGCGACTGCTATCGCAACATAGCCGCTCTTGCGCATGATCTCTGCCCAGCCAAGACCCCCATAGCATTTCTGCAGACGCATCGACGTTAGGAAGGCGACCAGGGAGGCTACGCATTGCCCCCACGCCGCAGCGACGACGCCGAAAGGTGCGAGCGCCAGGACAAGCGCGACGGAAACCACGGCATTGAACAGCAGAGCGGGCGGCATGCGCCTGATATTGCCTGACAAGGATAGCAGCGCTTCCGTAACATAACCCGGCATCAACAGAACCTGCTTCACCGACAGGATCGCCACGAGAATCGCCGCCGGTGCCCATTTCTCGCCGAGCACGATGTCGATCAGATCGGACGATATCAGCGAAAGGCCGAGATAGACCGGCGTGGAGATCGCCATGAGAACCATCATGAAAACGGTCGCGGACGGGCCGATATCCCGAGCCTGCCTTCCATCCGAGCCGATCCCCAGCGCCGAGCGGCGAAACAGTGTCCAGGCAAGCATGCGCGCCGGCTCGCCGATAAGTTCTGAAAATGCCGCCACGATGCGCTCGGCCACCCGAAAATAGCCCGCCTCCGTAAGCCCGAGAAAGCTGCCGATCGCGAGCGTTCCGGAATAGGAGCGCAGGAAGAGGATCAGCCGGTTCGACAGGATGTGACCTGAAAACCCGAGAACCTCGCGTGCAAAGGGCCAGGTCAAATGCAGTCTTGGACACCAACCGAGCACGGCTGCCGAACCGGCAAGGCAGACCAATTGCGAAACGAGCCGGCCGGCGGCAAGGGAAAAGACATTCCACCCGAGCCAAAGCCCGATCATCGTCACGCACAGGCCCGCAATCTCGCTCGCTATCCGGATAATGGACTGCTTGCGCAGCAGGCCGCGAGCAATCAATAGCCCCTCATAGACCGCATAAAGCGACGCCGGCAAAAACCAGCAACTGAAAAGAGCCAGGAGAAGCGCTTCGTGCGGCCGGTGGAAAAGAAACCAGGCGATGGCGGCGCTGAACGCCCCGATGATCGTCACAAGCACGCCGGCAAGGATCGAGATCGTGCCGATCTGGTCGAGTTCCCGGTCGGTACACTCGGCCTTCATGACAAACTCGCCCCACCCGCCTTCCGCGATCACGACAAGCATGACCACGATAGCGGAGCTGAACGCGTAGAGGCCGAATTCTGCCGATTCCAACGCGCGCGCAGCAACAAGGAAGATCAGAAGCTGCACGGCCTGCGAAACGATTTTCGAGACGAGCGTCGATGCTCCGTCGCCGATTACCGCCGGCGTACGGGAGCGAAGCCAATGTTTCAGACTGGCCCAACCAACACCTTTAGGGCGAGGCGATAGGCTATCCATCAACCCACCACCATGGAAGGTAGATGTAAGTGAAAACTCGTTCTCACGCTCCTTGGTTGATAATTTCCGCCGACGTGCAGCATGTAACTGCGCAATTGTTTCCAGTCTTGCTCCTGATAAAAGGCACAGCGTTCCCATTCAGGACACGATTCCGCGTAATGAAATATTGTCTGTGGACGGGGCAAGTCGGAGCTAGACGTTTTTGTTTCACAGAAGTTATTGTTCCGAACACCAGAGTCGGATCTAAATTCTTGGCGGTGAAAAAAGGGCTTGCCGGCAATTGCCATGCAAAACCAAGCAGAGCAGCTTATGAATGACGATAAGCATGATCCCAACGCCTCGAAGCAGCAAGGCGGATCGCGCCAGAAATATCTGCTTCGCTGGATTTTGGTGATCTTCTGCCTTGCCGTGTGGATCGCCATGGCCGCGCTTCTCATTTGGTGAGACGTTCTTTTTCGTTGCGCGCGAACAGCACGACGCCGACGGTTTTTACCAGAATTGCAAAGTCGGCGCGCAGTGAGCGACTATGGAAATAATCGAGGTCAAACTGAACGCGCTCCTCATAGGTGGTCTCGGCTCGACGATTGACCTGCCAGAGGCCGGTGATGCCCGGCCGAAGCCCTAGATAGCAATAGAGGTTTGGTCCATAGCGCTCGAGTTCCGCAGCGACGACGGGACGAGGTCCGACCAGGCTCATGTCGCCGCGCTGAACGTTGAGCAATTGCGGCAACTCGTCTGCGCTGGTCATCCGCAGGTACTTTCCGAGCCAATGCACGCGCGGATCGCTCTTGAGCTTCTGCGTCGATAACCATTCCTGTCTTCGCGTCTCGTCACATGCCAACAATTCCTCGAGCTGCCGGTCGGCATCCTTGCGCATCGTGCGGAATTTCAGGCATTCAAATGGGCGTCCGTAACGGCCAACGCGCGAATGGCGGTAAATGATGGGGCGACCGTCGACCAGAAGCAACGCGATCGCAATTACCAGCAGCGCCGGTGCCAGGAACACCAGTCCCAGCCCGGAAAGAACAAGGTCGACAATCCGTTTGGCGCGGTCCAGTCGTTCTGCCCGCCTCACCTCGCCGCGAGATCGCTCGCGGTGAGCAACGCTGTCAAAAGTCGATAACATCTCTTTGACCCCTCACCACATCGATGCCTCTTTCAAAGCTGCCAGCTACCCTCATCCTTGACAATTGACCCTGCGGGCATTGGCCTAGTCCCATTGGCGTAGGGCGCGGGCGCAAGGCTAACCACAAGCCTCAACCGGTTTCGTCGGTCAGCCGACGAGCAGTTGGAAAGTCACCATTTACCATCGTCTTCGGGCCTGTCGTGTCGGCGTTTGCGCGTTCAAGAACGCGGTCGTAGAGAGCGAGCAATGCGTCTCGCCAGGACGTCGGCGTGTGAGCCATCTCGTGTGACCGACGAATGCAATTCAGGCTCATCACGCGAAGCAGCATGTCATCGCCGGCAAGCTGGCGTACTCCGCTGGCGAGCATCTCAACTCTGCCGCTTTGAAAGGTCAGTCCACACCCGAGCGAAGCGAGTTCGTCGCCGAGAAGCGCCGTATCGGGCAGGATCACGGGTATGCCGCTTGTCACAGCCTCAAGCGCTGCCAATCCGAAAGGCTCCGGCACCCGGGATGAGACGATGAGCGCGCGCGCATCGCGAAGGATGCCCCGCATCTCGTCCTTGGACTTCCAGCCATGGATGACAACTTCGGGAAAATCCTTTTCGAGACGAGCCCGGCCAGCGCCATCGCCTATGACTTGAAGCCTAACGCCGGCAAGCCGTGCCGCGATCGCAGCATCCTCAAATCCCTTTTCCTGCTCCAACCGTCCGACAAAGAAGAAGTCGCGGTTCTTCCATGAGTCCGAGGGATGATCGAGGAAAGGTTCAACCGGGTTGCGAATTGTTTCTATGTTGCTCGCCAGGATCCGTCCGCGCGCGAAATAATCGCGCATGCGTTGATGTACGATGACAATATTGGCGGCTACCTGCTGGATCGGGAAATAATGCTCCCTCACCAAATGGCGGGCCGATCGCCAGATTTTCTCGTGATAGCCGCGCTTGTCGCAGTTTGTGGTCAGGCAACCGATCGACATCGGCGTCAGGGGGCAGACCTGATTTTTGCGATAATTGGCAAATCCGCCGTTTGGACAGGAGAGAAAATAGTCATGGGCGTGCAGAACGACACGCTCGCGAACGGGCCATAGAGCACGGAAAATCGAAGGAGAGAGGATCTTCGACCAACCGTGGATGTGATAGACGGTACCCTCGGTATCGGCACGCGAAATCAGGCCGTTGAGGTCGGCATAGGCGCGAGGATTGTAAAGACCGCTGGCAAATGCGCTGAAACGTGACTGCTGTGTCAACGGCAGCGCGTCGAGATTGATTGTCTCGGACGCCGGCGGATCGGAGCCGGCGATATCGCCGGCAAAATATGTCACGGCAATCCCCGCATCCTGCAGCAAGCCGGCGGACAGGATCGCCAGGTTCGACGCTCCGCCTATCCTGGTGGAACGGTCATTTATGACAACGACGCGATCTAGGCCGGAGGAGCGTGCCACCGGACTATTCCAATGCTTCGATGTTCTGCGGTGCCAGCCTGCCCTTGAGCAGGTCGCGAAACGCGATGGCGTTACCTCTAAGGCGACCTTTGCGATCAACCCAGGGCTCCGGCCGCCAGACTTTGACAAGATTGGCTATGAGGTTGCGGCCGATCTGCATCGTTGCCTGCGGCACGCTCATGGTGCGCTTGCGCATGAGATAGAGCGGGTTTGCGATCTGCGAATAGCCGAGACGGACGCCGCTCGACCGGCCGCTTTTCGTGCCGAGGTGAACGCCTTCGAGCTGCCTGGCGCTGACAAGCTGGCCATACTGGGCAACGAGCCTGCTGAAATCGACATCCTCAAGCCAGCCGTAGAAGGGCAGGTTTTCGTCGAACCGCAGACAGGCGGCTTTGACGATGGCCATGCGGATAGCCATGTTGCAGCCATAGCCATTGTAGACCGGCCGGATTTGCATCGCGGCGCCTGATCGCCGCCGATGCTCGCGGTCGACCATGCGCAAGCCGTCGCGAACGGAAATGCCCGGGCCGGTGATACCGTCGGCAAGGACCGTACCGGTGCACATGGCGACATCGGGCTGGAGCTGGAACAGCCGCTCCGTTTCCTCGATATAGGTTGATGTCATCAGAAAATCGTCATCCAGGAAAAGGACGACATCCGCGTCCTGGATGCTGTCGAGGATCCGATTTCGCTGACGGCACAGCCCGCGCTCGCAAATGATCACCCGAACCGGAAAGTCGAGATTCCGCAGGCAAGTTGGATCGATGTCTTCGGGCGAGGAAAGACAGACGACAATCTCGTCAGGCTTACGGGTCTGACTGGCGATGTGCGGAAGGATGGACGACAGGATGTCGCGTCGCCCGGCACTTGCTATGCCGACAGCAATCTTGAGCGGACGCGCCCTGGTATGGCTCGTGAGGCGTCTTGCGGATGCGCGCACCTGGCGCTCCTGTGGCTTGCGGCGCAAAAGCCGCGTCTGGTGGCCTTGACGCCTCTCGGAGCTGCGGTTGGCAATGATGCCGAGGATGTTGATCGTCGTCATACCGAAGCTTGCCAGCGCGTCCGACAGCCTCTCGACGGTCATCTTGTTCGTCTGCCCGACGACGACGACGATGCCCTCGAGGTAAGTGCAGATGACGCGTGTATCGGCAGAATCCTCGAACGCCGACATGTCGACGATGACGACCTTGTATTGCCGCCTCAACAGATCAATCTCGGCCTTGAGCGCAGGCAGATGTCCATAGCGTTGAAAGGCTGCGACGGATTTCTCTGTCTCATCGACGGTGACGACCGGAACGCTGCCTTGTGCGTGCACGATCTCCGCCCCGGGCTCCTGATCGGCCTTCGCGGCGAGCGGGCCGCTCTCATGGGCGACGGCATAGCGGCGTGGCACATCGTTTATGTTCAGCGCCTCCATGCCGAACTCCGTTCCGGACTCGGTTACGACACAGCTCAGCCTGGCATTGAGGAAGTCCGCATCGACCAATACGACCGAGGCGCCCTCGTGCTGGTAGAGCTGTGCAAGATTGGTCGCGATCGTGGTCTTGCCTTCGCCGGTGCCGACCGAGGTTATGCCAACCACCATGGGTGCGTTGGGTGGAAAGGCAGAATCGATGGAGTGCTTGACGCCGCGCAGAGCTTCGGAGAACTGCGAATAGGGCGTATCGAGCACCGATCTTAGCGGCAGCATGGTTCGTCGCCAGCCGGCATTGCCGACCACCATGCTTGCCGGCAGGAAAGACGGGCTGGTATAAACGGGGACATGCCCTAGTGAAGTGATCCCCAATTCCCGCCGCAGCTTTTCATTGGAACTGACGCGACGATCCAGGCCATCTCGCAAGAGCGCCGCCATGACACCCGCCGCCAGGCCGAGCATAACCGCAAACGGCAGGACGAAGGAGGATTTCGGCCAGGTCTTTGCTAGCGGCACGGCTGCTGCCGTCACGACACGAACGTTGCCAAGCGGAAACGATTCCTTCTGCAGCGCGCCAATCAGCTGCTGCAAAATGCTCTCATACATCCGGCGATATGTCGTCGCCCGGCTTTCCATCTCCGATAGCTCCACCCGTGCCAGATTCTTGTCCGTTCCGGCCTCCTTCAAGGAGGACAGTTCATCGCTGAGGAGCTTCTCGCGCGCTTTGGCGATGTCGAGATTAGTCTTGTAGAGCGCTTGGATGCGCTCGAATTCCTTACGCATCTCTCCCCTTATGCGATCGATTTCCTGCTGCGCAGCAACGATGGCGGGATTGTCGGCATCGTATCGGCCGGCGAGATTGTTCAACTTGATCGTTGCGGCGCCGAGATCTTCCTGCAGCTTCTGTATGCGCGGGTTGCTCATCGTCTCGTCGACATCGCCTTCGACCTTGCCGCCGGCCATGAGCTGGTCGAGGGTCGCAAGCTTGGCTGTTTCCGCCGCAGTTTGGGCTCCTGCTGCAACGGCCTGACTGCTGATCTCGGACAGCTGCTGCTGATCGAGAGACGAGGTCGCACTGACCTCCATGATGCCGTTCCTGGCACGAAATTCTTCGACGCTCATGGCCGCTTCGCGTGCCTGCCGGCCGACCTCGATCAGACGCGTCTCCAGCCATTTGGCACCACTTTGTGCTGCCGAGGCGCGTTCCGACAGACCTGTGCTGATATAGGCCTCCGCGATCGCGTTCGCCGTCCGGGCTGCCTTTTCCGGATCAGTCGAACGATATCCGATCTCCAGAATGTAGGACTGACCGACACGATTGACCTCGACCCGGGACAGGAACGACGCCATCGTGCGGCGCATCAGGTCGTCTTCGGTATCTTCGGTCTTAGCGCTTCCATCATCGCCATGATCGAAAAAACTGACAAATGCGCGCAGCTTGTCATGCAGGGCGGCCTGCCAGGACATGCCGCCTATGATTTCGGGGTCTTCGGTGAGGTTGAGTTTCTGGACGACGGCGCGTGCCGTCGCCTCGGACTTAACGATCTCGACCTGGCTCGCAATTTCCGCCGCTTCGATGATGACCGTTCCGGTGAACGCATCCTGTGAGACGATGCGCCCTTGGTCGGGATCCATGACGATGCGCGTGCTAGCCGTATAGACCGGCTTGGTCGTCACCATGTAGAGGCCGCCGACACCGAGGCCGGCAACTGTAAACACGGTGAAAATCAACCAGTGGCGCTGCAGAAACCGCCAGACGTCGCGAAACGAGATATATTCGCTGTCTCCCGCGCCTCTGGTGTTAGATGGAGTGCCGCGAAAGCCCTTACCGATCTCGTGAACTGCCATGATTGTCGCCCCCACTTTGGCTCGCTTGTCGCTATTGAGACTGACCGGTGTCGGCGGACGAGAGCGCCGTGCCGTCCAGGCTTCCGGAAATGTTGTAATGCACGTCCAAAACATCCCCCGGCTGCAGCTCGGTCCCCTCTGATACCTTGGCGGCATCGTCCCCTTTGCCGCCTCGGGTTATCCAGTATTCGAGGGGCTGCAGATCGAGCGCTTTCATGCTCTGGCTCCGTGAAAGCGACGCGCCTGAAATCTGCAGCAGTTGCAGCGTCGTGTTTCGCTTAAGTTTCGTGTCTTCGATTTCGGTCTCTGTGGTCTGCAGCAGTTGGCCGGCCTCGGTCTTGCGCTGACCTTTGAGATTGAGCGCATCGCGCTCGGTCTCGTTCAGCTTCTGCTTGGCTTGCATTGAGGCAACGACAAGATCCAGCTTGCCAGCCTGCATCTCAGCGACGATCCGCTCCAGCGAGGTCTTTCGCGATGTGGTCAGGATCTTGGTATCCACCAGCTTCGCGATGTCGCTCAATTCGTCCTGAGCTATCTTCACCTGCTCGTCCTGCGATGACATTTTCTCGTCGAGAATGTTGATTTCGTTGCGCAGCAGCGTTTCCAGATCCGCGGCAGCGGCAAGTTGCTGCCGCAAGGCGTCCGCCCTCGCGTTGAAGAGGTCGACCTCGCTCGTCATGATCAGCCTGATCGCCGATCCCTCGGGAGCAGCTTTGATCTCCGGCGTAAACGTGATCGTCGGCTGATCGTTGAGTTCGGCCATCAGGCGCGCCCGCCTCGCTCCGAGCTGCTTCAACTGAAGCTCCATGCGGCTGATGTCGCCGGCATAGGTGATCTGCTGTGCCTCCGAGTAATCGCCGGTCTGGTTGTAACGACGCTCGCGCCCGCCCGCCATCGCCATGGCCTGCTTCACGGTCAGGCCCGGCCTGAATTCGAGCTCACCCGGTTTTTCGACCGCGCCCGATACGTAGATCATCGGATATTTGACAACTTGAACGGAGGCCGTCGGCGCCACCGCCAGACCGGTGATCTGCTTCAACTTGTCACCGATGTCGGAGCTGATGGCCTCGACAGTCTTGTCACCGACCTGCATTTCCCCGATCATCGGGATCGAGATCGAGCCCGATTGCGACACGACGTATTCACCGTTGAGCGCAGTCCACTCCTTATATTCGCCAGTCGCTGCGATCCATTCGACGATCGCCACCTTGATCCGGGCTTGAGGCCCGACATGGTAGAGATCACTGGCCGCAGCGTCGGCGATGCCGGGCGTGCCCGCACCGGAAAGCAGCAATGCCAGCAACCAGGGCGCCATGGACCGAGGCGGCATGAGGAAGGTATGGTAAGGCAAGGTGCGAATTCTAACCATGAGCCGAAAACTCGCTTTCGTGTCGCTTGCGCCATCGGGAAATGAAGGCGCCACGAAACGAGATCAGCAGCCGAACGCATAGCGTGTAAATCCCCTACCAAAGCAACAGGGCTTATCATTTCTGGCAGGGAGGTATGGGCTTCACCAATCTCTTAGTCGAATGCGCATATCCTTGTGTGCAGGCCCTGATCCCTGGCTAAATCTTTCGGTTACTCCCTTCGGCCATTTGTATGCCGTCTCGAACCGATGTGGGCCCTGTCGCAAACGTTGCCGACTGCACAATGTTGTTGCGACCCACGGAGGGGCGAGCAATGCGTGTAGCGATCGTACATTATTGGCTGGTGTCTATGAGGGGCGGAGAAAAGGTGGTCGAGGCCCTCTGCGACATGTATCCGGACGCCGATATCTTCACTCTCGTCTATGATGAAAGCCGCATCTCCGAAAAGATCCGAAAGCACAAGATCAGCACGTCCTTCCTCCAGCGGATCCCCGGAGCAGTCAGGGGCTATCAATCGCTCTTGCCGCTCATGCCCTTTGCTTTAGAGAGCTTCGATCTTACGGATTACGATCTGATCATTTCCAGTGAATCAGGCCCGGCCAAGGGCATCATCCCGGCGCCGGGGTCAACGCATATCTGCTATTGCCACTCTCCCATGCGTTATCTCTGGGACCACTATCATTTCTACCGATCTCACGCAGGTCTCGCATCCCGGGTCATGCTGCCGATGCTGGCGCCACTGCTGCGCTCCTGGGACGTCAATACGAGCATGCGGGTCGATCGCTTCGTCGCCAACTCGCATCATGTTTGTGATCGCATCAGCAAATACTATCGGCGCCATGCAACCGTGCTCTACCCGCCCGTCAATGTCGATGATTTTACGCCAACAACATCGATCGAGGACTTCTATCTCTGCGCCGGCCAATTGGTTCCCTATAAGCGCATCGACCTGGCGGTGAAGGCCTTCAGCCGGATGGACCGCAAGCTGGTCGTTATCGGCGAAGGAAGTCAGATGGAGGAGCTGAAACGTATGGCCGGCCCTTCCATCACCTTCCTGGGCCGGACCCCGTTTTCAGTGTTGAAGGAAAAGCTGGCGCGCTGCCGTGCGCTGATCTTTCCTGGCGAGGAAGACTTCGGCATCGTTCCCGTTGAAGCGATGGCGAGCGGGCGGCCCGTTATTGCCTATGGAAGCGGCGGAGCTCTGGAAACGATCGTGCCGGGAGTGACCGGGCTCCTCTTTGACGAGCAATCCGTGGATGCCTTGATCGACGCCGTGCTCGATTTCGAGGCTACAGAGCGCCGGTTTCATCCCGCGATACTGCACGCCCATTCGGAACAATTCAGCCTGCGAACATTCACGACGGGCATGCGGGCCATCATCAACGAGGAATTGATGATCCGCAAGGCCGACAAGCTTCGCAGCTATCCCGCCATTCAGCGCGCACTTGAAGCGCAGTTGCCGATGTTTGCGACGGATACACCCACCACGACGCTGCAGTAGGATACGGTACGTCCTGCAATCCTCACGCGGATGCTGGTCTGGGATTGAGGGCGGCTCTAGGTTAAATCGGGGCCTGCATGGCTCGTGCCTGCCCGACGCAAAGGCCGTTCTGATCTCCGTTCAATTTGTCCCACCGCGCATCTCAGGCACGCGATGGGAACTCCTACCATTCCCCTTATGTATGGCCTGCGGGGTAGCGCCGCTGATACGGAACTGAGCCAGCAGCGAGTTGAGCTCTCACCTCCGCGGCAAGGCTGTGGCTTGCAGCTGTCTGCTCTTCGACCAGGCTCGACCAGAACGGCAGCCTCGTCGCCTGCCTGCTCCCCGCATGAGATCAAAGGTCGCGCCAAAGCGTCGCAGAAGACGATCTCCCCGGTTGCCACCGCACGCGAACACACTAACTTACGGTAGCTGAAACCCTTCACCAGAGGCTGACATGACTGACAATGTCCTGCTGACATTCAATGCTGGATCCTCGACCTTGAAAATCGGGATCTTTGAGCTGACGGGCACGCAGGCGATCAATGTCGGTCGCGGAAAGATCGACTTCGACCAAACGCCGCTGTCCCTTCGCTATTCCGTCGGACAAGATCGCTATGAAAAGTCGATCAAGGGTGACAACGCCGCGAATTTCGTCTCCGTCGTGGCGGAAACCCTGGATCATATGCTCGCCCATCTTCCCGGCAGATTGCGAGCGGTGGCCCATCGTGTCGTCCACGGCGGCATGACGTTTCAGGAGGCTGCCCTGCTGGACGACGCTGCGATCGGGCGGATCGAGAAGCTCATTCCCCTTGCCCCTTTGCACCAGCCTCAAGCCTTGCGCGTCATCCGATCCATCGAGACGCTTCGCCCCGATGTTGCGCAAGTCGCCTCGTTCGACACGGCATTCCATTCGTCGCAGGCAGATATCGTCCGGCGGCTGGCCATCCCGCGGGGCATGCACGACGATGGCGTGCGCCGCTATGGCTTTCACGGCCTTTCCTACAAATACATCGCTTCCCGGCTTCGGCAGATCGACCCGACTGCTGCCAAGGGTAAAGTCATCGCATGCCATCTCGGCAGTGGCGCGAGCTTATGTGCCATGGAGGATGGCATCAGCCGTGACACAAGCATGGGCTTTTCGGCGTTGGACGGGATCCCGATGGCGACACGCCCCGGCTGGCTCGACCCCGGCGCGCTGCTCTATCTCATGAGAGGCGGAATGCGGCAGCCCGAACGGATCGAGGACTTTCTCTATCACGAATGCGGCCTGCTTGGCGTTTCCGGCATCAGCGGCGACACGCGGGTACTGCTCGAGGACACACGCCCGGAAGCAGCGGAGGCCATAGACCTCTTCTGCCTGCGCATATCAGGCGAAATCGGCCGGCTGTGCGCGACGATCGGCGGCCTCGACGCCGTCGTCTTCACGGCCGGCATCGGCGAAAATCAACCGCAGATCAGAGCCCGCGTTGCGCAGAGATTGCAATGGTTGGGTATCGAGATCGACAAAGACGCGAACAACAGCAATTTGACCTCGATCAACGCGGCAACCAGCAATGCCAGGCTATTTGTCATTCCGACCGATGAGGAACAGGTCATCGCCGACGAGGCCATGGCACTCATCATGTGACGAAAACGAGGAGACGGAAATGAACGTAGTCACCACACCGCTTTCGCCCGAGGAACTCTCTCTGATCGACCGCTACTGGCGGGCGGCCAATTATCTGTCGGTCGGCCAGATCTATCTGATGGACAATCCGCTGCTGCGCGAACCGCTGCAGCCGGAGCACATCAAGCCGAGGCTGCTTGGCCACTGGGGCACGACACCCGGGCTGAATTTTATCTATGCGCATCTCAACCGCGTCATCAAGGCGCGAGATCTGGACATCATCTACATGTGCGGTCCGGGTCACGGCGGTCCCGGCATGGTCGCCAACACCTATCTCGAGGGCACCTACAGCGAAATCTATCCGGATATTTCCGAGACCACGGACGGGATGCAAAAGCTGTTCAAGCAGTTTTCCTTCCCCGGCGGCATCCCAAGCCATGCAGCCCCTGAGACCCCAGGTTCCATCCACGAGGGCGGCGAACTCGGCTATGCGCTCGTCCATGCTTTTGGTGCCGCCTTCGACAATCCCGACCTCGTCGTTGCCTGCGTCGTTGGCGATGGCGAGGCCGAAACAGGGCCGCTGGCAGCAAGCTGGCATTCCAACAAATTCCTCAATCCGGCGCGCGATGGCGCGGTGCTGCCCATCCTCCACCTCAACGGCTACAAGATCGCCAATCCCACGATCCTCGGCCGGGAAAGCGACGAGGACCTGCGCAACCTGTTTTCGGGCTATGGCTACGAGCCCTTCTTCGTCGAGGGTCACGAGCCGACTGCCATGCATCAGGCGATGGCCGACACCTTCGATCGGGTATTCGACCGCATTCGCGGCATACAGAGAACGGCCCGCGAAAAGGCGGCGCCTGAAGGAATGCCACGCTGGCCGATGATCATCCTGCGCAGTCCGAAAGGCTGGACCGGCCCCAAGGAGGTCGACGGCAAGAAGGTCGAAGGTTTCTGGCGGGCGCACCAGGTGCCGGTCGCCAATTGTCGTGGCGATGAGAGCCATCGCAAGATCCTGGAAGACTGGATGCGCAGCTATGATCCAGACGATCTCTTCGATCGCAGCGGCCAGCTCAAAGCCGAATTGAGCGCGCTTGCGCCGCAAGGCGAAAGGCGCATGGGTGCCAATCCCCACGCCAACGGCGGCCTGCTTCGCAAGGAATTACGGGTTCCCTCGATCCACGACTACGCGGTCGAGATCGGCGAGCGCGGCAGCCAGCAGGTGCAATCGACCGAAATTCTCGGGCACTACCTGCGCGATACGCTGAGGCTCAATGATCCCCAGCAAAACTTCCGTATCTTCGGTCCCGACGAGACGGAATCGAACCGGCTCGGCAGCGTCTTCGAAGTCACCGACCGAGTCTGGATGGAAGCTATTGAAGACTATGACGTCCACCTGGCTGCGGATGGTCGAGTGATGGAGGTCCTGAGCGAGCATCTATGCCAGGGTTGGCTCGAAGGATATCTGCTAACCGGGCGGCACGGACTTTTTTCCTGCTACGAAGCCTTCATCCATATCGTCGACTCCATGTTCAACCAGCATGCCAAGTGGCTGAAAGTCTCGCGCGAATTGCCATGGCGCAAGCCGATCTCGTCGCTGAACTATCTTTTGACGTCGCATGTCTGGCGGCAGGATCACAACGGCTTTTCCCATCAGGATCCCGGCTTCGTCGATCTGGTCGCCAACAAGAAGGCTGACGTGGTGCGTATCTATCTGCCACCGGATGCCAATACGCTGCTCTGGGTCGGCGATCATTGCCTCAAAACCTATGACCGCATCAACGTCATCGTCGCTGGCAAGCAGCCTGAATCGCAATGGCTCAGCATGGACGAGGCGATCGCCCATTGTAAGGCAGGCGCCGGCATATGGGATTGGGCGAGTTACGAGGGCAATGCGATTGCCCCTGACATCGTCATGGCCTGCGCCGGCGATGTCCCGACCATGGAGACCTTGGCTGCCGTCATGCTGCTGCACGAGGCGATCCCCGATCTGAAGATCCGTACGGTCAACGTGGTCGATCTTCTGGCGCTGCAGGATCCGAAGCAGCATCCGCATGGCCTGGAACATCAGGCATTCGACCAGATCTTCACCACGGACAAGCCGGTGATCTTCGCCTATCACGGCTATCCCTATTTGATCCACCGCCTGACCTACAGGCGGACCAATCACGACAATATCCATGTGCGTGGGTTCATCGAGGAGGGCACGACGACCACGCCGTTTGACATGACCGTGCTGAACGAGCTGGACCGTTATCACCTTGCTCTTGAAGCGATCGACCGCGTGCCGGGCCTGGCGGAAAAAGTTCCAGATGTCATAGACGGACTGAAGGCGAAGCTCATCAAGCATCGCGACTACGTCCGGCGTCATGGCGAGGATATGCCTGAAATCAGCAACTGGCGGTGGAGGCGCTAGAGAAAGGCGAGGCGAACCGCTTCCAGCTTGCCTTGAGCGAAGCCGGCCCGGGCGGAGGGGATGCGGGTCGCCGGATCCATCTGGTTCGTACCCATTGCAGTACGGGAATCGTCGTCCGGTGTGATCACCTCGACGCGGCTGCCCTGCTTGCGCAAACCCTCAACCTGGCTTGCCAGGTCCATGCCTGGCTGCCGGCGCAGGCCTTCGAACTGGCCCTCCGGTAGCGGCCCGCTTCGTCCGCTGAACGGCGAGAGCACCACGACGTTCGCATAGCCTGCTGCAAGATCGGCGTTGTCAGTGGAGCGCACCCCGCCATTGATGTAACGATTGCCGTTGATACTGTGCGTGGGTGCCATGCCGGGCATTGCTGTGGCCGCGGTCACGGCGTCCACCAAATCGGCGCCGGACTCGCGGTCGAACGCCATCAATTCGCCGGTATGCGCGTCGACGGCCACGACGATCATCGGCCTGTCCGGCCATTCATGGCGAGGCAACCTCGCTGCGACCATTGCGCGCCGCTGTTCGACTGCCGCGGGTCCGAGTATCGCGTCGCTTTCCAAGCCGAACGCGCCCATCGCGCGTTGTAGATCGATTGCTGAGCTCGCTGCTGCACTGATGGTCCTCATCCGCTCGAATACCGTGAACATCGGCAGGGATGGAGCCGAAGAAGGCGACCGCGCCCATTTCTGCCCGGCCGATTGAACCGATGGCGAAAGCACCCAGGCCAACAGTTCCGCCGGTGGCATGCCACTGCGCACATGCGCCGCTGCGGTGGCGCCGGACGATGTGCCAATCACCAAATCGGCGGCCTCCGTCAGATCGAGACCAGATTCGGCCAGCCCTGCGATGATACCGATCAACCATGCATTTCCGGCAGCGCCACCACCACCGAGAACCAGCGCGACGTTTTTCTGAGCCATCTGCTCACTATTTCAGCCAGCGGACACTCCTGTCCATCGAAATAATTTGGCCGTGCCTAACCGAGATTTATCCGGCAAAGTGTGCCAGCAGGATCACCAGAACCGCGCCTGCAAGCCCACCGATGAATATCACGCGTTGCCATCGTCGCTTTAGGATGATCTCGCCTTGACGGACATCATCGGCCGGGAAGGTACGCGGTTTCTCTTTGTCTGCGTCATCATGGTCATTTCTGCTCATTGCAACCATCCAACGAACGCCGGGTTTCGGCGGCCTTTCAACTCGTGTCGGCGCGACCGGCACTGTGGCATGCCGATCGTAGCCTATGACTGGTAGGTGCCTGTGAGGCTCGCCTCCGCCAGCATGTGTTTCTTCACCTTCTGCCACATTGCTTCCGCCCCGACGGCGTCAGGAAGCGTCACCCTTGGCACATCGAGGGCGGCAAGGCGGAAGATGTAGCGATGCGGAGGATCACCGCTTGGCGGCTGCGGACCGTCATAGCGGGCGTTTCCGAAATCGTTCTTGTAGAAGCGCAGCGCCTTCTCCTGCATCGTGTCGACGCTTTCCGCCAGGGCTTCCCACTGCGCGGGAATGTTGGCGATGCCGCAATGATGGAACGTGCCGCTGGGCGCATCCGGATCCTCGACGACCAGAGCAAAGCTCTGGGTCTTCGCAGGAGCGCCACCCCAAGCAAGGGGCGGGAACATATTCTCACCGTCCAGCGCATATTTGCTTGGTATCGGCTCGTCTTCAGCAAAGGCCTTGCTGATCAACGTCAAAGTCATCAGATCCTCCTTTCTGTCGTGGATTAATGTGTTTGTGAAGTTGGGAACATAAGGTGCAACCCGTCAGCACCATTATTGTTCCCCGCGGCCAACATTCGCTCCCACCCGCGGTTCGAAACGCCCACGAAGCAGGAGAAGACATGACGGATGAACGGTTCGAGTGGATAAGCAAGCGGGCCTATGCCATTTGGGAGGCGGCCGGACGACCCTCGGGACGCAGCCAGCATCACTGGGAACAGGCGGCCAAAGAGCGTGAGATCATGGAGCGGACGCGAGCGTCCGTCGACGGCGAAGAGATACTTGCGAAGCTTCGGAAAAAGGTCGCAGTGAGCCAAGCTGAAGATAATGCGTCGGACATCGAGAGCGACCAACACCCCAACGGCCGCCGTCTCGGATGAATTCCGTCCGCTATCCCCTCGCCTGCCTCCATCGCGCGGTACAAGGAACATAGCAAGATGCGACCGCCGGCCATTCTTCTTACCAACGGCCGGCGGTCGGTCTCATCTCAGCTCTCAGCGGGATGCCTGCATCCTTACGGTGTGGGCAGCTGCAGGATCTCGTCGGCAGGCTCTTCGCGCAGAACACGCAGCTCGTACCAAAGCGCGTTCAAAATACCCATGGAAGCCGCTAGCCCCAGCCCAAGAACCCATGCGAAATACCACATATTATCTCTTCCTTTCCTAGTTCAGTAAGCTGAATGCCCGGCCTTCTCGACGCTCTTCTCGCTGACCTTGCCCCATAGAACCCGGTAAACCCAGGCGGTGTAGAGAAGGATGAGCGGCATGAATATGGCGGTTGCCAGAAGCATGTTGCGCAGCGTCGCGCGGCTGGACGATGCGTCAAAGACGGTCAACGAGTGGCTGGGATTGGTGCTCGACGGCAGTATGACCGGGAACATTGCCAGGCCGACCGTCGCGATGATCATCGCGACCGAAAGCTTCGATGCGATGAAGGTCAAGCCCTCGCGGCGGGTGCGGAAACCCAATGCCACGAAGAAGGGGCCGATGACACCGATGGCGGGTACGAGCCAGAGAATGGGATGAGCCTCGAAATTGGCAAGCCAGGCACCGCCATCATGCGCGACGCTTTTCAGAAGCGGGTTTGAAGGGCCATCCCATTTGATGGTCGAAGTAACGCGGTAGCCGCCGAGCAGCCCGAGCCAGACCAGCACGCCGCCTCCGGCAAAGAGCAGACCGGCAACGAATGCTGCCTTGGATCCAATTGCCTTCGCACGCTCGGCGACGATGCCCTCGGCCTTAAAGGCGAGCCAGGCCGCACCGTGCATGACCAGCATCGACAGGGAAACCAGACCGCAATACAGCGCGAGCGGATTGAGCAGCCCGAAAAGAGTGCCTTCGTAGATCGGACGCAGATCCGAGGTGAAATGGAACGGCACACCCTGAAGCGCATTGCCGACGGCAACGCCGAAGATCAGAGATGGAACGGCGCCGCCGACGAAAAGTGCCCAGTCCCACCGGGCCCGCCATGCCTTCTCCGGTCTCTTTGAGCGGTATTTAAAGGCGACGGGTCGCAGGATGAGGGCCAGCAGCACCAGAAACATCGCAAGATAGAAGCCCGAAAAGCTCAGCGCATAGAGCGCGGGCCATGCTGCGAAAATGGCGCCGCCGCCCAGGATGAACCAGACTTGGTTGCCCTCCCAGACCGGGCCTACCGTGTTGATGGCGACCCGGCGCTCGAGGTCGGTCTTTGCGACGAAGGGCAATAGCGTCCCTACGCCCATGTCGAAGCCGTCCATGACGGCAAATCCGATGAGCAGCACACCGAGCAGGATCCACCAGGTGACGCGCAGCGTTTCATAGCTGAGAAGAAATTCGATCATTGACTTGGTCCTTTTCGGGAATGGGCTATTCGCCCGGCTGCATCGCCGGTTTCGCTTCCATGAGCGGAGCCGAAGGCTTGCCTGTGATCATGTCGGCTATATCAGGACCCTTGTGGATGGCCGCCAGCATCAGCCGAACTTCGATGACGGCGAGCACGCCATAGACCAGGGTAAAGCCCGCAATACTGAGGATGAGGTTGTAGATGCCGAGTTCCGACGTGGCGAGGAAGGTCGGCAGCACACCGTCGATGATCCAGGGCTGGCGACCGAATTCGGCGACGAACCATCCAAGCTCGATCGCAATCCACGGCAACGGCATGGCAAGCACAGCCAGGCTGAACAGCCAGCGCGGAGCGCCTTTTTCCCGCATCGTGTACCAGAGGGAGGTAACGAAGAGGACAAGCAGGGCAAAGCCGCACGCCACCATGATGCGGAACGAGAAGAAGAGCCAGGGAACCTGCGGCACCGAGGACCAGGCGGCATCCTTGATCTGCTGATCGCTCGCAGTGCGCGGATCTTCGACATATTGCTTCAGAAGGAGCGCATAACCGAGATCCTGGGACTTCGCCTCGAACGTCGTCCGTGCTGCCGCGTCGTTCAGATTCACCTTCAGCTTCTCAAGCGCGTCATAGGCGCCCAAGCCGTTGCGCACACGCTCTTCGGCCTTCGCCACCAGCTGGTCGATGCCGGGAATTTCCTTGTCGATCGATCGGGTACCGATCAGGCCCATGACCCAGGGAATATGGACGGCATAATGGGTCTTGCGGTCCGCAAGGCTTGGAATTCCGACGGCCGTGAAGGATGCCGGTGCGGGCTCCGTCTCCCACATGGCTTCGATGGCCGCGAGCTTCATCTTCTGGTTATCGGTCAAAGCGTAGCCGCTTTCGTCACCCAGCACGATCACCGAAAGGGACGAGGCGACGCCGAAGGCGGCCGCAATCACAAAGGAGCGCTTTGCGAGCGCGACATGCCGATTGCGCAGCATATACCAGGCGGAAATACCAAGGACGAAAACCGCGCCGCAGACGTAGCCGGCCGAAACCGTGTGGACGAACTTCGCCTGGGCGACGGGATTGAACAAGACCGCCATGAAGTCGGTCACTTCCATGCGCATCGTGTCGGGATTGAAGGCCGAACCGACTGGGTTCTGCATCCATCCGTTGGCAATCAGAATCCAGAGCGCCGAGAAGTTCGTACCCAGTGCCATCAGCCAGGTGACGGTCATATGGGCGCGTGGCGAAAGTCGATCCCAGCCGAAGAAGAACAGACCTACGAAGGTCGCCTCCAGAAAGAAGGCCATCAAGCCTTCGATCGCCAGCGGTGCACCGAAGACGTCGCCGACATAGTGAGAATAATAGGCCCAGTTCATGCCGAACTGGAACTCCATCGTAATGCCCGTCGCAACGCCGAGCGCGAAGTTGATGCCGAAGAGCACGCCCCAGAATTTCGTCATGTCGCGCCAGATGGTTCGCCGCGTCATGACGTAGACGGTCTCCATCATCGCGATCATGATGGAGAGGCCGAGTGTCAGGGGTACGAACAGGAAGTGGTATAGCGCCGTCAGGGCGAACTGAAGCCGGGATAGGTCGACGAGAAGTGGGTCGAACATGGGAGGATCCTTTCTTTGTCGATATCTGTTAGCGCGAGCGATCCTTGGGCGAGTTGATCTAGATCAATCGCAAAGCAATCGATCGATGCCAAAAGAGCTGCATGAACAAAGACAAGGCATCGACCACTAACCCAGAATGCGTCCGCAGCGGCGACAAAATCGACGCGCTCGCGCTTGCGCGCGACGGCGCGAAAACCAGCTTGCGGGCAGTGTTTGCGGTCCAGGTCGCGCGCTTAGTTCTGCGGCTGGGCTTCTCGGCAACGGCCGCCATGGTCGCTGGCCGGCTGGTAATGGACCTAGGGGTGGATCCCTGGCTACCGATCCTTGCGATCGGCCTTCTCGCTTGCTCCTCTATCGCGGGATTGCTCGGCGACAGGATGCAGGCGCGCGCCGAAACCACGATCGCGACGGGGTTGCGCGATGTCGCAAGAACAAGCCTGAACGCTATGTCGCCGCGACAATTGAACCTGCTGCCCATCGGGACGCTGGTCGTAGCCATGCAGCGCTACCCTGAAGCCGTGGCCTCCCTGGTCATTGGCCACCGCATGGCCTCCATGATGATGGGAATCGGTCCGATGGTGGCCGCAGCCATGCTCTTGCTCGTCTCCTGGCAGGCTGCGGTCCTCGTCATCTGTCTGACGCCGGTCATGATTTTGTTCTTTGCATTGGTGGGCGATGCAATCCGGAGCCGCGCGGTAGTTCAGGAACGGGCCTTCGGCCGTCTTGCGGGGCAATTTGCCGATCGCATACGCGCGCTGCCGACTATTCTGGCCAATCACGCCCTTGCCGAGGAGGAGAGAAAGCTCTCCGCCCGCCTCGAGACCTATGCGCGCGAGACGATGGGCGTTCTCGGCATTGCATTCATCAATGCCGGCATCATCGACTTTTTCGCGTCGCTGTCGATCGCCTTGCTCGCGGTCTTTCTTGGCCTTGGGCACCTCAAATTGATGATGATCCCAGGCTTTTCCGATCTCGCGCTCTGGCAGAGCCTATTCATCCTGATGATCGCGCCGGAGTATTTCGCGCCTTTCAGGCGTTTCTCCGAACAATATCATGCCAAGGCGGAAGGTCTGGCTGCAGCGAATGCGCTTGACCGGCTGCTCAATGCCGATGTTCCAGAGACGGTTACCATTGCCGCGCTTGACCGACCTCTCTCGCCGCTTCCCGAACACGGCCTTGTTGCAATCACCGGTCCCAGCGGCTGCGGCAAGTCGACCCTGCTGCGCCGGCTTGCTCGATTAGAACCGGAGGCAAATCCCGGAGCGATGATTTCCGGGGATATGGCATGGGTTTCGACCGACAGCTTTGTCGGCGGACACACCCTTCGCGAGGCGATCTGCTGGAAGCTACCGCCTGTATCGCCGCAGAGGCTGTTCGATGCCGCAAACGCGGTGGGCCTCCTTGAAGATGCACTTCTACCCGGTGGTCTTGATGCACTGCTTAGCCGCGGCGGGAGCAACCTTTCAGGCGGCCAGAGACTTCGCGTCTCAGTCGCCCGCGCCCTCCTGTCGGGGAAGACGGTTGTCGCAGACGAACCTACGGCCAAGCTCGACGCAACAACATCTGCACTCGTTCGGCAGGCGCTTCTCAGCATAGCGCGCTCACGGCTGGTCGTCGTTGCCACGCATGACAGGGAGTTGGCGGGCGTCGCAAGACTGACGATCGACCTTTCAAACAACAAAAATATCGAGGTGGCGGCATGATGAGCGAACCCCTCTCCGCGAATAAAAAGCACTGGCGCCGGGCGACACTCCTGAGCTGTTGCGCCCTTTGTTGCGGCATCCTGCTGGGAGGCGTCTCCGCCTGGTTCCTGGGCGCCGTCGCGACCGCCGGACTGACGGCGGCGGCTGCCACCTTCAACTTCCATGTTCCTTCGGCGTTCATCCGTCTATTCGCCATCGGGCGCACGGCCGCGCGCTATGGCGAGCGCCTCATCGGCCACAAGGCTGCTCTTGGTGATCAGGTACGTCGCCGGGTGGATCTGTTTGCATCCATGGCGGCGGCACCCGCCGTCCGCAGTGCCGGCTGGCAGCTTGGAGACGAGGCCCGCCTTGCCGATTATCTCGATGATGTTGACGATGTCGACTATGCGTGTCTGCGCGCCCGTCTTCCGCTACTGACGATGGCAGCCGGCCTTGCGGCACTCCTTGTTTGTTCCGCCATCATCGCGCCATTGTCACTGTTGTCCATTGCGGCCATGGTATTGGTCGGCGCCGTGATTGGCCGCAGACTGGCAAAGGTCGGCGCAGTCGTCTGGACGAAGATGCGATTGCAACGACGAGATGGCGCCGAACGACTGGGAGCCGCCATGGCTTCCACCATCTCCTTGAGGGCCGAACGCTTTTGGGATGAAGAGTGTCGATCGGCCATGGATGCTTTCTCCGAGGCCGACGACTTAGTGTTCGCCTTACGCCGCCTCCAATCGGGATCTGATGCGCTTGCTTCCCTTGCCGGCCCGATTGCAGGCATCAGCGTCGTGGCCGCCGCCTGGTTGGCCGGCGACCGCGGTGAGATGATGCTGCTGCCTATCGCGCTTGGATTTGCATGGCTGGCACTTGGCGAATCCATGAACGGAGCCTCGCGAATTCTGATCGCCAATCTGCGGCGGGACGCCGCCTGGGCCGAGATCAGCCAGTGAAAAAGAGATGCGGCCCCCCCGCCAGTCTGTTCAAGGCGCGAAACGCCGCTCGAACTTCGGCACCGGCATCTCCAACGTATTTCCCCATCGGGTGCTCCGATCGGCATTCAGCCGATTGCACTCTGCTTGAGACCTGGATTTCCAACGGTCCTGGTCGGCACCAGCGGCAGCGGCAAGTCGAGCCTCCTGAAGCAGATCGCGGGCTGGATCGGTGAAGACGCCTTCGAGGGAACCGAAGCAGGCTTGTCGGCGCCACAGCGGCGGGCCCTGACGACCCTTGTCCTTCACGATGCGGCAATTCTCGATGACACTGTCAGAGGTAATCTCTTCGATCCCGAAGGCAGTGACACGATGATGTGGCAGGCGCTTGCGGCCGTCGAGCTCGACGAGCGCATCCGTAGTGCCGGCGGCCTCGATGCATGGATAAGGCAAGATATGCTCTCGCTCGGCGAGGCGCAGCGGCTCAATCTGGCCCGCGCTTTCCTGACGCATACGCCGGTCGTTTTGCTCGACGAACCGACCGAGCATCTCGACACGGCACAAGGCCAGCGAATCCTCGCTCGCCTTGCCGATCACTTGAGCAACCGCATTGTCGTGATCTCGACCCATCGCCCGATCTGGCTCCACGACAGCACCATCCTGGAATTGTGAACATGACAGCAGTCCCCACCCACCGTCTGATCGAAGCGAAGGTTCCGCGTTATACCAGCTATCCCACGGCACCGCATTTCCATGACGGCGTCACCTCAAGGATGGTCGCAGGCTGGATCGGCGCACTCGCTGCCGATGAGGCGATTTCCCTCTACCTGCATATTCCCTTCTGCGATCGGCTATGCTGGTTCTGTGCCTGTCATACGAAGCAGACTTTGCG
This sequence comes from Rhizobium sp. BR 315, assembly GCF_050577975.1. Taxonomy (NCBI): domain Bacteria; kingdom Pseudomonadati; phylum Pseudomonadota; class Alphaproteobacteria; order Hyphomicrobiales; family Rhizobiaceae; genus Rhizobium; species Rhizobium sp. BR 315. Next base: position 47,144 of record NZ_JARWKZ010000031.1, read on the forward strand.
GTATGGGCCTGTCAGCGATTATCTTGCGACCCTCCATAGCGAAATCATCTTGCTCGGCCGACACCTTTCCGGCCGAGGTATCGTGCGCGCAATCCATCTTGGCGGCGGGTCGCCGACCATGATCAGGCCTGACGATCTGCAAAGCCTGTTTCAGCAGCTGCATGCCAACCTCACCATTGCAGCGGATGCAAGCGTCAGCGTCGAGATCGACCCGAACGACATGGACGAGGCACTGCTGGATGCTTTGGCCAGGGTTGGAACGACGCGGGCAAGCCTCGGTATTCAGGATTTCGATCCCCGCGTTCAGAAGGCGATCAACCGTGAGCAAGGTTTTGAGATAACGCGCGATATCGTCGACGGATTGAGGGCCCGCGGGGTCGGTTCTGTCAATCTCGACCTGCTCTACGGCTTGCCGTTTCAGACGGTCGCAACGCTTGGCAAGACTATCGACCTATCGCTGTCGTTACGGCCGGATCGCGTCGCGATTTTCGGTTATGCTCATGTGCCCTGGTTCAAGAAGCATCAGACGATGATCGACGAGGCAGCCCTCCCCGATCCTGATTCGAGGCTCGAGCAGGCGCAGAGTGCCGCAGCGCTGATCAGGAAGGCCGGTTATCAACCAATCGGCATCGATCACTTCGCCTTGCCGACGGACAGCCTAGCGATAGCGGCGCGCAAAGGCCGTCTGACGAGAAACTTTCAAGGCTATACGGACGACCCTTGCGAAACGCTCATTGGTCTTGGTCCTTCGTCGATCAGCCGATTTCGCGAAGGCTACGCGCAAAACACTCCCTCGACCGGTGAATATAGCCGTCTGATCGAAGCGGGCAGTCTTGCTATTGCCCGCGGGCTTTCGCTCTCTGAGGACGATAGACTGCGCGGCTGGGTCATCGAGCGCTTGATGTGCGACTTTGGCTTTTCCAGCATCGCCTTGCGCAACACGTTCGGCGAGAGCGCCGAGCCAATTCTGCGCGAGGCGGCCATGCTTGCACAGGTATCGCCGCATTTCGTCGCTGACGATGGCGGCTTCTCCATCAAACGGGAGAGCCGCCTGTTCGCGAGGTCTATCGCAGCCCACTTCGATACGTACCTGAATACGGAGAAGGCACGGCATTCGGCGGCAATTTAGTGTCTTTCTATCGCCGCCATTCGGCGCCAACCGAAGATTGCTGCTGTTGTTTGAGTTAGCTAACTCGATGGCGGGGGGTGCTCAGCGTCTAGTCGAGAAGATCTCGAAGCCGCTGTGCCAGCTCGCGGGCCGTATAGGGCTTCTTCAGCCAGGTTCCGGACTGCGCGAGTTCTCGCCCGGCGATGGTTGGTTCCGCGTAGCCGGAGGTGAAGAGAATCTTGATTTCCGGCCTCGATGCGCGGACGGCGTTGGCAAGCTCGTCACCAGTCATGCCGCCGGGCATGACGATATCGGTAAACAGCAATGCGACATCCTGGTTCTCGTCCAGCCGGTCGAGCGCGTCCTTGCCATTGGCCGCCTCGACGACTTGATAGCCGGCATCGACAAGCCTGGATACCGCGACCCGGCGCACGCGCGGATCATCCTCGACGACGAGAATTTTCTCCGACCCGCGGGGAATGGTCTGATGGGCAGGATCGCCTAGTGGACTATCGCCGACGTCGGCATCTTGTCGTTGCGCGGCTGGGAGGAAAACGCGCACGCTCGTCCCCTGACCTATCTCGCTGTAGAGCTGGACATGGCCGCCGGACTGCCTGGCAAAGCCATAGACCATGGAGAGGCCAAGGCCGGTGCCGGCACCAAGGCCTTTCGTGGTGAAGAAAGGTTCAAAAGCGCGCTGCTTCGTGTCTGCCGACATGCCGTGGCCAGTGTCCGTCACCGCAATCAGGACGAATTCACCCGTGCGAACCTGCGGATACATCTGTGCATAGTCGACATCGAGATGAACACGCGAAATCTCGATCGAGAGCTTGCCGCCACGATCCATGGCATCGCGCGCATTGAGAACGAGGTTCAGCAGTGCATTCTGCAATTGCGACGCATCGACCAGCGCATTGTTTGCCGATCCGGAAACGATCGTACGAAACTCGACCGTCTCGCCCAGCGTCCGCCGCAGGAGATCGGAAAAGCCCGAAACGAGCTGGCCGACATCCACGAGTTTCGGATTAAGCGGTTGACGGCGCCCGAAGGCAAGCAGCTGTCCCGTCAGCTTTGCCCCGTCTTCAGCGGCGTCCTGTGCCTCGCGCAACAGCGGACGGAGCTTTTCGTCATGAAGCTTGTTCTCGATCATTTCGAGGTTGCCGCTGATGACCGTGAGTAGGTTGTTGAAGTCATGCGCCAGGCCCCCGGTCAGTTGCCCGATCGCTTCCATCTTCTGCGCCTGCCGCAGTTCTTCCTCGATCTTATGCCGGCTCGTCAGATCACGGATGAAACCGGTGAAGATGCGCCCGCCCTTGGTGATCGCCTCGCCGACGGCAAGTTCCATGGGAAACAGCGACCCATCCTTGCGCTGCCCCGTAACCACCCGCCCGTAGCCGATGATGCGGCGCTCTCCAGTTGTCAGATAACGCGAGATATAGCCGTCATGCGCAGCGCGATCGGGCTGCGGCATCAGCATCCTCACGTTTTTGCCGCACACCTCCGCAGCCGCATAGCCGAACAGCTTTTCCGCCGCGGCACTGAAGGACGAAATCGTCCCGACATCGTCGATGACGACCATGGATTCCGGCACGGTATCGAGAATCGAGCGCAGATGCGCCTCCCTCTCCGCAAGATCGTCCTGAGCTCTCTTCATGTCGCTCACATCATTGTTCGTCTGAATGATCAGCGTCTTGCCGCCAGCATCCGGTGCAACGCGCGCCCAACGTGTCGCAACAAAGAGTGAGCGGCCGTCTTTCCCGCGATGCACGACCTCGCCTTCCCACGCACCATCACGCCGGACGATGTTGCGGATTTCCTCGAGCGGCCTGGGGAAACGGGTCGACAGGAGCTCGTGAACAACTTGTCCAATGGCTTCCTCCGGCGACCAGCCGTAGAGAGCCTGGCAGCCGCCCGTCCAGTGGCTGATGATCCCGTCCAAGCCATGTACGATCAAATTGACTCCGTCGAGCAGGCGGGTGATTTCGTCCACTTTGTTTCCACCCAAAACGTTACTGACGGTCTTGCTGCTCATTGGCTCTCTTCATCTGCACCTAGAGCATTTTCGCTTTTCTTCGAATCGCGAAGGCACTCCATTTTTCTGTTTTCACACATTCCGGACGGAAAACCGCTGCGCACTTTTCCTGGAATTACTCTAGTGGTGATTACCCGAAGCGTAAGAGATTTGGCTACGCTCGTCGCCATAATATTCATCGTCGCCGGAAAGTTGGGCGAGCACACCATGCTTCATGACCCGCACCGCGTGGCGGCCGATCGAACAGATGATCCCTCGTTGGGTCAGCTTGGTCATCGTTCTGGAGACGGTCTCGATCGTCAGACCGAGATAATCTGCAATGTCGAGCCTCGTCATCGGCAATTCGACAATGGCGATGTTCCCTCGAAGACCCGGCCCGCGCTGCACTTGCCTGAGCAGGAAAGTGCACAGCCGCTCCTCCGCATTCTTTCGCGACAGCAGCACCATCTGATCCTGAGCGGCAGCCATTTCGTCACAAAGGCGCGAGAATACCTCGGGCCGCAAGTCGGGGCACCTGGCAACCTCAGCCTCGAATGTCTTGCGCGAGAAGCGACGGATACGGGTGTCGACGATCGCCTCGGCGCTATAGAGATAATGGCTTTTCAAGGAAACGCCGACGATGTCGCCGGCGTGCAAGAAGCCGGTGATGACGCGGCGTCCATCGGAAATGATCTTGAAGATGCGCAGGCTGCCCTCGACCACCTCGAAAAGGTGCTTTGCCGGATCGCCTTCGAAGAAGAGGGACTGGCCGGCGGCCAGACACTCGACGGGCTGCTTTCTGAAAAGTGCCTGCAGGCTGTCCGGCTCGGCGCCGAACAGCGCCGGGTTCGTGACTTCCTTGAGATGATGAACATTATTCGTCTGCAGCATGACCGTTCCTCTGAGCTGTCGATGGGAACAGATGACCTGTCGCAGGTGACACCAGGATGTTGCGCGTGTTAAAAACGGTGCTGTTTGGTAACAGTCTGTAACAACGGCGGTTTAGTACATTGATCGAATCGACGATGGCGGCGCTCCACCATCACGCGCATATCCTCGTCGTGGACGACGACCCCCGCATTCGCCAGATGTTGACGCGCTATTTCGAGGATGAAGGCTACATCGTTTCTTCCGCCGCGGACGGGAACGAGATGCGGGTGTGCATGCGCGCGCAAAACTTCGACGCCATTCTACTCGATCTCGTCCTTCCGGGCGGCACGGACGGACTTGATCTTGCCCGCGAAATTCGCGCCCAGTCGGACGTGCCGATCATGATGCTCACAGGCCGTGATGATGTCGTCGACCGGATAGTCGGGTTGGAAGTCGGCGCTGACGACTACATCGCCAAGCCGTTTCACCTTCGTGAGGTCCACGCCCGCCTCAAATCGATCCTGCGCCGACGCCAGGCTCCCGCGCGGGTTTCGGAGCCGAGCGCCGAGGAGATCATCGGTTTCGAGGGATGGAGGCTGAACATTAGCCGACGTCAGGTACTGGACCCTGAGGGACAAGAGGTCGAATTGACGACGGGCGAATACGAAATGCTGACGGCATTCGTTCGCAATGCAGGACGCGTCCTCACGCGTGAAGTGCTCATGGATCTCACCAGAGGGCGCAACCTTGAAGCCTTTGATCGCACGATCGATGCCCAGATCGTGCGGCTGCGTCGCAAGATCGAAACGGATCCCAAGAAGCCGCAATTCATCAAGGCGGTGCGCGGGGTTGGCTATGTCTTCACCGCGAAGCTGGATCGAACAGCGCCTGCCGTCTGACTACGTCGGCCGGACTCCAAAAATCTATGCCCGTCAGCGGCGCCCGCTTTGATCGTAATCAAAGTGAAATCCCGCCGGAGCTCTATCCTCACGGCCAGTCGCCGGATCTCATCGGCAACGTCACCTTGAAGGAGTAAGCTCGACATGCTTGTCCACGCGATCATGACATCCCCTGCCATAGCCGTTCGCCCCGAAACTTCCATCACGGATGCCGCCCAGACGATGCTTGACAATCATGTCAGCGGTCTTCCTGTGGTTGATGCGGAAGGCAAGCTGGTTGGTATCGTCAGCGAAGGCGACTTTATCAGGCGCAGCGAATTGCACACCGAACGCAAACGCTCGTGGCTGCTCGAGCTACTCACCAGTCCGGGAACGCTCGCTGCTGAATATGTATCGACTCACGGCCGCACGGTCGAAGACGTCATGACCTCCGATGTGGTCGCGGTAACCACCACAACCGGCTTGCAGGACGTGGTCGAGCTTATGGAAAAGCACCATGTCAAACGCCTTCCCGTTGTCTCGCACGGCAAGCTCGTCGGCATCATCTCCCGATCGGATCTTCTAAAAGCTCTTGTCAATGCCCTTCCAACGCCGGTAACCGATAGCAGGGATCAGGAGATCGCAGCGGCGATCATAAATGAGCTTGCCTCGCAGGATTGGAGCCGGCGCGGCTCCATCCGCGTCAAGGTGGTCGACGGCGTCGCCGAGCTCTCAGGGAGCATCATGGATGAAAGAGAGCGCCAGGCGGCAAAGGTTGCTGCCGAAAATGTCTCCGGCGTGCGTGCGGTCTTCGACAATCTGGTTTATATCGATCCCTATATCGGCGTTGGCATAGTCTAAGCGATTTCGCTTGGCACAAGACGGCGGCGCCCAACCCCACGGCGTCGCCCGTCCAGGCCTCGCCCGATGCCGGGTGCGCAGCTTTGTCTCGATGTCGTGTGTTCTCCTCGACGTCGTGGCCTTGTGTCGGGCGAGGCAGGAATTCACGCGAGATGGCGCTGGAAGCCACTGCAAGATGCAGCACCGACGGCCGCACAAATCCGGTCTTCACGATAAAAGCTTAGATCTTATGACGCCGAGCGATCAGCATTGCTCGTTGACGACGTTCCATCGAACTTGCAAAACCTGCGGAAGCGGCGGGCCAGGATTGGCTGGCCAGCCTCGTCACAGCCCGAAGGCCTAGCGCGCCATCAGAATTGGCAGGTTGGTTTGCTGCAACATGGCACGAGTAACACCTCCGAAAATTCTCTCCCGCACTCGAGAGTGACCGTAGCAACCCATAACGACCAGATCGGCATCCACATCGCCGGCGTGTTGCAGCAAGACATCATTGATGGGGCGCGAGCCGCTTGCCACGACGTCGACAGATACGTTGATCCCGTGACGAGCAAGGTAAGCCGCTATATCGGCGCCCGGCTCTTCGCCCTGAAGCCCCGAAAGGGCAACCGGATCAACCATGGTGACGTGCACACGCTCGGCCTTCTTCAAGACATTGATCGCCTGATGAACCGCGCGGCCGGCTTCATGGCTGGAATCCCAGGCTATCAGCGCTGTCTTTGACGGCCAGACGAGGGGGGCGCCTTTTGGAACCATCAGAGCCGGCGTCGGAGAGTGAAACAGCGCTCCGTCGACGGCAAATCCTCTGAGGTCCTCGTCCGACGTCATCTCGCTGCCGATCAAGGTGATGTCGGCATATAGCGCGCGTTGCCCAAGCAAGTCAGGCGCCCAGGGAAAATCGCAGAAGAACTCCTGGACCTCATGCGATATGCCGCTGGCGGCGAGTTCTGCCTTGACGGAAGCAACCCTTTCGCCGAGTTGCGTCAATTCCCGCTCCCGCTCGTTGATCCAGATACTGGCCGTGGAATCCCCATAGCCGCTGTAAGGGGGCATCGCGCCGAAGCCGAGGACGAGCAGCACCAGGTGAGCGTTCGCCGTTTCGCAAAATGAAATCGCAGTCCGCAAGTCTTCGCGGCCATGCCTTGAAGACATGACACTCAGAACCGTTTCGTAAGACATTGATGTGGTCTCCTTGTCGCCGATGATTGCGGCCCAAACCTACGCCGCCGCCTCACCGCGACATTGATCAGCGTCAAGAACATCATTCCGCGATCTGCAAACATGCGTTGACGGATACGTCGCGCGTTCATCGAAGAATTTGACACCGATCAATGTCGAGTTGGCCAATCCGTCGAAAGATCGGGACATCCTCAACAGCCGCCATCGATCGGAGCGAATGCCATGCAGGCGAAAGACATCATGACAAAGAAGATCATATCGATCGACGGATGCGCCAGTATTCGCCACGCAATCCAGCTAATGCTCGAGAATGAGATCAGCGGCCTCCCGGTGCTCGATCAGCTGGGAGGTGTCTGCGGCATGTTGACGGAGGGCGACCTTCTGGCGCGCTGCGAAATCGACTCCCTGAGCCAATCTTGCGCGGAGGTCGCAAAGGTCGACGGTACACTGCTGAACTATATCAAGAGCAAGGCTTGGCGTGTCAGCGACGTCATGACGCCGAACATCATTGCCGTGACGCCGGATACACCGATTTCCATCGCAGCTAAGCTGATGGCATCTCACCGCATCAAACGCGTTCTCGTGCTCGACAATGGTGAACTGGTTGGCTTGATCAGCCGACGTGATCTCCTGCGCGCCATAGCGTATGTGCCGCCGGACACCATCGCGCCGGGCGATGAGGCTCTCAAGCTGGCTGTCATTACGCGCCTGAGAACCGAACTGGGGCTCACGAGCCATCAGGTTCAAATCGCCGTGCACAATGCCCGGGTTTGCATAACCGGGAACATCGATTCCGAATTGCAGCGCCAGGCAATCAGAGTGCTGATCGAACGCATCAGCGGCACGTGCGGCTATGTCGATGAATTGCATCTTGCGCCGCAGATTGCCTGAACGGCGACCATGGGGCCACGGCCGGTCGGCGGGCTGGCTATACAAACGAAATCCTATGCAAACTAAGGAGAAAGTCATGTCCGAACAGAAATGGAATCTTGTCACGCGAGAGGGATTGCAGGTCTCGGTACGACCGGCCGGTATTGATGACGAGACGCTTCTGATGGAGCTCTTCGATCATGTCAGTCCGCAAGATCTTCGTTTTCGTTTCCTCTCGGCGATTAAACATGCTTCGCGCCAGCAGATTGCCGAACTGATCGGCGTCGGCCACGGCGCCGTGCAAAGCTATATCGCCTTTGCGCGGAACACCACGACGCCGATCGCGACGGCCGTCCTTGCCTGCGATGGCGAAAAGAGGCGAGCCGAAACCGCCATTTCCGTGCGCAGCGACTTCAAGGGCCACGGCCTCGGCTGGGGGCTTCTGGGCTTGATGGTGCAGGAAGCTAAGCGTCACGGGATGGAAAAGATCGAGTCCATTGAAGACAGAAGCAATTATGACGCTGTAGAACTCGAACAGAATATGGGCTTCAAAATCAAGCCTTACCCTGATGATCCTAGCCTGTTGCTGCTATCGAAGTCACTCGTCGCATGAGGAGCTCGCTGCGCCGCCATATCGGATCGATGCTGGCGGCTGCTGGCAAGCCGGCGCGGTAGGCCCGAAGGCGCGGATCAACCGAGATCATGCTTCTATTCTAAAAGTTTCCACACTCTCGGCGTCGCGCCTGCAGCCAATTCAAGAGAGACATAAAATCCTCTGCATCGGCCCTGGTGAGCCGGATCAACTGAAGATCCATGATCGACGCTTGCTCGCCGGTCAGCGTGTTGTAGACCGCCCATGTCCTCTGTGAATCACGGAGAACGCGATAGAAGCCGTCGGCGTCCGCTTTGGTCAAAAATCCTACTCCAGGATAGATTACCAACCCTTCGAATTGATCAGATGGACTTGGCCATTGGCATTGATCTGGTCTGCGATGGTCAGGCTGCCGGCCGCCGGCCGGTCCATCGGCAGCGACTGCGCCAGTATCGCCATTGAAGCCAGATGCACAGCAATTCGGGTTCTGTGGAAAGGTGCCATCCGCAAGGCACGTCGGGTCATTATGATTCTACCTGTTCATTCGCCACGCCGGGCCGATCGGTCAGCGCGTCCGCTCCAGACCGATCGCTACGCCTCCGCTTGCAGCTAACATTAAGACGGGTTCGACCCTTTGTCTCCGTCCATTTTTGACAAGTGGCGTGATGGGCATTCGCGGCACATCATAGGCTGTGGGCAACCGGCGGGCCGAATGCCTATCAAGCAGGCATTTGCTCCGAACTCCACGGCGAGGAGAACTCGAACGCCCCGCATTTTCAATGCGTTCCATAGTGGCACGCCAATTGCTTGTGCCAAAGAGTTCGAGAGAGGGATATCAGGTGGCATCATTTCTGCCGTTTTTATGCATAGCCATCGGCTTCAGCTGGGCAGATTGCGCGTCCGTCTTCACGGTAAACCCCGAGACGTCGCGAGCCCGGCTCGCGCTGATGACGGCGTCGACAAGCATCTTCCTGTGTGCGATCGGCCTCTCCTTCGCTAACCACAGTCTCGCCGCCGGTTCGGCATTGGTGGCATGCGGATTGGCGATCGCTCTGGCGCTGGGGAGAAATCTGTCTTCACCCGTGGCCCTGCTGATATCTACCGTCGGTTTCGCGGTTTATCTGCATGGCGTCATCGATTGAAGGTGGCGATGGTTCATTCCGAGCTAACAATTCTGGTCATCGATGAAAACGTCATTCGCGCCTCGATCATCGAGGAAGGGTTGCGTGACGCCGGGCATGGCAATGTCACCGTCATTCACGAAGTCAACGGCGTCGCCCGTATTATCGAGGCGTTGAAGCCGGATGTGATTGTTATCGATATTGAAAATCCGAACCGTGACATGATGGAGCACCTCTTCCAGCTCACGCGGACCGTCGGCAGACCGATCGCCATGTTTGTCGATCGGTCGGACACCGCACAGATCGAGGCCGCCATGGACGCGGGCGTTTCGGCATATGTGGTGGATGGCTTGAAGAAGGAGCGCGTCAAATCCATTCTGGACATGGCTGTGAGCCGCTTCAATGCCTTCTCCCGTCTTCAAAGAGAACTTGCCGAGGCCAAGTCTGCCCTGGAGGAACGCAAGATCATCGAGCGGGCAAAGGGCATTCTGATGAAAATGCGCGGTCTGTCGGAGGAGGATGCTTTTGCCCTGCTGCGCCAAACCGCCATGAACGAAAAGAAAAAGATATCCGAAATCGCCCAAAGCGTGGTGACCGCAGCCGGGCTGCTGATGTGACCGCAACATCGGTAGAAAGGCGGAAACGAAAGATGACAATAATCGAACGATTCAGCGGCAGGCTAGCAGCCCCCGTCCGCGTCAACGGCAAAGAGCAAAAGGTCTTGCGTGCCGGTTTCATCCCGCTGGTCGATGCGTCGGTCCTTATCGCCGCAGCCGAGTTTGGCTTTGCTGCAAAGGAAGGGCTGACGCTCGAACTGGCCAAGGATGTCTCCTGGGCCAATGTGCGCGACCGGCTGGCTTTTCGCCAGTTCGACATCGCCCACATGCTGTCGCCGATGCCGGTGGCTTCAATGCTTGGCCTTGGCTCCAATCCTTCATCGACGATAACGCCCTTTTCGCTTGGTCGCGGCGGCAGTGCGATCACCCTCTCGGTTAGGCTGTTCGATCGCATGCGCGGCTATGCAGACCTTGCGGAAAGGGCCAGTGCGCTCGAAAACTCCAGAGCTCTGGCAAAAGTGCTTGTGCACATGAGAGAGCGCGGCGAAACGCCACCGACCTTCGGCATGACCTACCCGTTTTCCTCCCACAATTACGAGTTTCGCTATTGGCTTGCGGCAGGTGGGATCGATCCCGACCGCGATGTGAAACTCGTCGTCGTGCCGCCGCCACTGACCTCCGATGCGCTCGCAGCCGGCGCCATCGATGGCTTCTGCGTCGGAGCACCTTGGAACATGGTCGCATCCGAACGCGGCGTCGGCCGCATCGTAGCAGCCAAGCAGGACATATGGCCCTCAGCTCCGGAAAAGGTGATCGGCATGCGCCCGGAATGGGCCGAGAGCCATCCCGAAACCGTTTCGCGGCTCATCGTCGCCCTGGACGCGGCAGCGCGCTGGTGCGACCGGGCGGAAAATCACGACAGCCTTGCCGAAGCGCTCGCCGATCAGCGCTATATCGCAGCTCCCGCCCACATTATCCGCCATGTCCTGGCCGGCGAATTCAACCTGGACGCCAGGGGCAATCGGCGGGTGATCGACCGATATTTCTCTTTTCATGGCGGCTTTGCCAACTATCCGCGTCCGAGCCAGGCCCTGTGGATCTTCAGCCAGATGGTACGCTGGGGGCAGATCGCCCTATCCGAGCAGAACATGAAAATGGCAGCCTCGGCCTATCGTCCGGATCTCTACCGGCTGGCGCTTGGCGACGATGCCTCGCCTGATGATGCCGATATCCGTATAGAGGGCGATACGGACGGTGATCGCTTCATGGACGATCAGGTTTTCGATCCCGCAAACATGGCCGCCTACATCGGTGGGTTCGCCGTGAAGACGGCAAATGCGGCGCAGCCTTCGGCCGAGGATATTTAGCGCCCGGGTGCAGATCAGTCGAACCCCGGCACTGCCGCCTGCTCCTGCTTCTCGGCTGGCTGCAACCAGATCGTCGCGGTTGCGTCTCCAAGCCAGCGACGGGTAATCATCGACGGAGCCAGTCTGGGCGGTGCCGAGCTTCCACCCCTCAGCCAGATGGCAGTTCTTCTACACCGGTCAGGCGCAACCAGAGTTGGCGCGAAGGACGGCAGGTTCTGAGTCACTTCCTCTCCGTCAGACTAAAGTCCAATTTGCGACAGGACCTTAGTCTGACGACACATTCTTTGGTCCTATTGCCATGGATTGCTCCGACCTTTGCGCCAGTTGTTTCCCGCGATGGAAGCGGTGGGATATCTGGCCGCTATCGCAATGCATGCGGAGAAAGTCGATGAGCATGAACGGCGTCCTTGAAAGCGGCACCCTCGCCCCGGCGCTTGCCAATGCTTCCGCCGGCGCCGGTATCATCGGGTTCGTCGGCCTCATCGCCAAGGGTGGCAATGACTGTGGAACCTAAGCGAAGTGCCACGGTTGCGGTGGTCGTGCCGATGTTCAACGCCGAACGAACGATCGGCGCAACCTTGGCCAGCATCTGCCAACAGACACATCAGGCGCTTGACATCATCATTGTCGATGATGGCTCGTCGGATCGATCGCTATCAATCGCAACCGAATATGCGAAGCAGGATCCCCGAATCCGGATCCTTCGGCAGGCCAACAGCGGTGTTGCCGCGGCACGCAACAATGGTGCGGCTGCGACCGATGCGGAGTTTCTGGCGTTCGTCGATGCCGATGATCTCTGGGCTCCGTCGAAGATCGCCCTTCAGTGGCAAGCTCTTGACGCGGGTGGGCCGTCGGTTGGATTGGCGTATTGCTGGTACGCGCTCATCGACGAGCATAGCCGCGTATTTTCGCTCCATAATCGGCCGAGCCACGAAGGACATGTGCTTCAGCGCATGTGCAGAAACAATTTCGTCGGGAACGGCAGTTCGATGCTCATGCGTCGTTCCGCATTCGAGGAAGCCGGGCAGTTCGACCCGTCCTTGAGGGACCGCAACGCCCAGGGCTGCGAGGATCTACTGATCTGTCTCAGAATTGCGGAGAGTTACGAATTCCGCGTCATACAGCAACATCTGATCGGCTATCGCATGACGAACACGAACATGTCGAGTGACGTCAAGCGGATGCTCTCCTCGTGCGAAATCGTCCTTGCCGAATATCGCAGGAAATATCCCCAGTACGGCAGCGACCTCGACGCCCATTTGGTCGACATGGTTCACTGGCTCGTCGTGAGAGCGTTTGTCAGCGGGCGATTTTTCGACGGCTGCGATCTGTTGGGGCGATTTTTGGCATTGGAGCCACGCCTGGCGATTTCCAGCCTGCCCAACATGCTGGACGTGTATTGCCGAGCCAGGCTGGTTCCCGATTGGCTCAAGGCCCGTTTAAGGGGGTTGCGAAGAAACGCGGAGTTGCGGCCCCTTTATACGGAGACGATCCAGTGACGTCGGGCAGTTCCCTCCTCACGCGGCTGCGGCGGCTTTTCCGCCTGGCAGAGGCACCAACTTGGGCTGGACCAACCATCGTCGGGCTCGGCCTCACCGCGGCGGTCCTCGAGGGTGCTGGGCTCTTTCTTTTCATTCCTCTCATCCAGAGCCTGGGCGCTGCGGCGACGCAGGAGGGGGAATGGCAGCGAATTTTCGACCGCCTTCTGGCGCCAGTTCCACAGGGCCATTTGACGGCCTTCCTGGTGGGCGTGCTGTGCGTCAGCATCCTCCTCAAGAATACGGTCCATCTCGTCAATACCTGGGTGACCCGGTATGTCGATGGTCTCGTTGCGCATCGGCTGAGAGCAAGGGTCTTCGACCAGACGATCAGCTCGTGCATCGACTACAGGGTGGAAAACAGACGCTCCGACATCATCACGACAATTGCCAACAACACCTGGAAGGTCAGTCAGGCGTTGAGCCTCGCTTATCGTTTGATGATCTGCTTCTGCACCTTCATCGTCTTCATGCTGCTGATGCTCCTGATTTCCGTCCGGCTGACGTTTTTCTCTATGATGTTCCTTCTCTTCGGAGCCATGGCCATTCGCCTGGCCACGCGCCGCGCAGACGAGACCGGCAAGGCCGTTGTCGAAGAAAACAAGCAGTTCGGTTTGAGGATGTGGGAGAGCATCAACGCGTTGCAATTGATCCGCGCTTTCGCGCAGGAAAGCTATGAACGCGATCGCTTCCGGAAGACCTCCGACAATGTGCGTCGACGCCTCCTGAAACTGGATATGCTATGGGCAACGCCCGGGCCTATCTCGGAAATCTCGATCACAATCCTGATCGGCGTGCTGGTTCTCGTCGCTCAATCCGTAGGCTTGGGCATTGCTGCGCTGGCCGCGTTTCTCTCGCTGCTATACCGTCTCCAAGGCCCAACCCGGGAACTGCTGCAGTCGAAGATCGCGCTCGACGGGCTCGCCGGCAGCATCGACGACGTCGAAGACTTCCTCCGCGCGACAGAGAGGCCTTTTCTCCCGGAGGGGCATGTGCAGGCGCCGGCCGTCAGGAAGGCCGTCAAATTCCACAATGTCTCCTTCCGCTATGCGCCCGGCCAGCCACTGGCGCTGGAGGACGTCTCCTTCAGTATTCCCGCAGGCAAGACCACTGCGATCGTCGGGGAGTCGGGGGCCGGAAAATCCACAGTGATGGCGCTGCTCTTTCGCTTCATGGATCCGACTTCAGGCGAGATCCTTGCGGATGGTGCCCCGCTTCCAGAATTCGATCTTCGCAGCTGGCGCAAGCGCCTGTCGTTGATGTCGCAGGAGGTCCATCTCTTCAATGACGCGATTTCAGCCAATATCGCCTATGGCGATCTGGGGGCCAGCACGGCCGAGATAGGCAGGGCTGCCGAAATCGCCAAGGCGGACGATTTCATCCGGCTGCTTCCGGATGGCTACGAGACGCGGATCGGCGACCAGGGAATGCGTCTGTCGGGCGGGCAAAGGCAGCGCGTAGCGCTCGCCCGAACGATCCTTCGAAATCCCGATATTCTGCTCCTGGATGAGGCGACCAACGCGCTCGACGCCGAAACCGAACAGGCGTTTCAGCTCGCGCTCGACGAGTACTCGCATAACCGTACCGTTGTCGTGATCGCTCACCGGCTCTCTACCGTTCTGGCGGCCGATCAGATCATCGTGATGACAAAGGGTCGAGTGGTCGAGGCCGGTTCCCCGGATGAACTCTTCAAACGGCAGGGACATTTTTCCAGGCTCCACGAATTTCAGCACGGCCGCCGCGACGGCCGGGAGTTGGGTGATGAGTTACAAGCTTATTGATATCGAGTTGTCGGAGCCCTTGACGCCGATCGAACTCTCGACCGAACAGACCGGTGTCGGCTTGATCGCGCGATGGCGAGGCCGGTTGATCGCATTTGAAATGATCGAGCGGCCAACCGGATCGACGCTATCGGTCGAAAGCCTGAAAGCTCTTGCCGACGAACGCTTTGCGGAGCGCATTCTCGTTGCAAAGCTCGAGGAGGAGCTGAGGACACGGCTGCCGGCGAAGGACGCGCCGCTGCCGAGCCTCAGCATCGCCATCTGCACCAAAGACCGCGCCCAACGTCTTTCCCGGTTGCTGCGCTCGCTCGATGGGGTCCGGGCTGACGCCGCCTTCCGGTTCGTCGAAATCATCGTGGTCGACAATGCTTCGGTGGATACGTCCACGCGCGAGGCCGTCGAAAGTTTCCCGGATATCCGCTACGTTTTCGAACCGAAGGCTGGACTGGATTTTGCCCGAAACGCCGCCCTTCATGGAGCCTGGGGCGATATCATTGCCTATCTGGATGATGACGTCGTGGTGGACCGCAACTGGCTCGCGGGCCTTGCCAAGGCGTGCCGCGACAATCCCGGCGTCGGCGGCTTCACGGGCCTCGTACTGCCGTTTCGTCTCGACACACAGGCACAGATCTTCTTCGAGCGACGTGGAGGGTTTGGCCGCGGCTTTGCCCGAAGGGAGTTTCATAAGGCTCGCTTTGACAACCCGCTCCATCCCGTCGGGGCCGGCGTTCTCGGCGCCGGCTGCAACATGGCCTTCGACCGCGCGTTGCTGATCGAGCTTGGCGGTTTCGACGAGGCGCTCGATACGGGAGCGCCACTACCCGGAGGCGGCGATCTCGATATTTTTTACCGCGTTCTGCGCTCCGGACGCCCGATGATCTATGAGCCGGAATATGCCGTCTATCACGAGCATCGCGAAACCATTCCACAGCTCAGACGGCAATACTGGACCTGGGGTCTCGGCATGATGGCCTTTCTCGTCAAAAGCTATCGCACCGACGATGAAATGCGAGCGCGCCATCGCGCCATGGTCCGGTGGTGGTTCTTCGACCAGTTGAAGGCACTCGCTCGCGCCGCACGCCGGCTTCGCGGCCATGACCTGCGTTTCGGCATAGCGGAGCTGTGGGGCGGAATCTACGGCCTTGCCGGCGAGTATGATCGCTCGCGCGCCCGCATCAGGTCGATCCGGGAGCGCAATCCATGACTACGGAACGTTTTGAGGTCAGGCATGTCGATCTTGCAGCTGCCGATAGCGGTAGTGATCGCGAGCCCGCATTGTCGATCTTCTGGTGGAAAGACTTGCCGCTTGGAGCGCGGGCATCCCTGGAGGATGAACTCCCTTATGGCGCCTCCCAGTTGCACCAGCTTGCTGCCGAATATGCGGCCGCGCAACTGGAAGCGCGCAGCATCGGGCTAGGCGCACCGTTGCGAGCCACCTATGAAGGATGGCCAAAGCCTGCGCTCTCGCTGGAGGCTGCGCTTGAAGCGGAAAATCTAGTGGAAGCCCTCGAAGCGTTCGCAACCCCATCCTCCGCTCCGGCACATAATATCTCCGTGGTCATCTGCACCCGCGACCGAGGTCCGGCTCTGAGCAAATGCCTAAGCAGCCTGGCAGCACAACGCAGCACTCCCGGTGAGATCGTCATCGTCGACAATTCCCAAGACGGGAATGCTAGGGATGTCTGCGGGCAATTCCCCGATTTTCGCTATGTCCATGAACCCCACGCCGGCTTGAGCCGGGCCAGAAACACCGGTGTTCAGACAAGCCGGTTTGATATCATCGCCTTTACCGACGACGACGTCGAAGCCCATCCGGGCTGGACGGCAGAGATCGCGCGTGCCTTTGCGGAACGGGACGTTGAGGCGTTCACCGGTCTTGTGCTGCCGGCGCGTCTCGATACGGCCGCGCAATGCTGCTTTCAGTTCACCATGGGCGGGTTTGGCTCCACCTTCCTACCACTCGTCTTTGACGGGCGCTTCTTTGAAGAGACGCGGCCAAGCGGAGCGCATGTCTGGAAGATCGGCGCCGGTGCCAACATGGCCTTTCGGCGATCGGTATTCGAGCGGGTCGGCCTGTTCGATGAACGTCTCGGCGCAGGAGCGGCAGGATGCTCCGAAGACTCCGAGCTTTGGTACCGACTGCTGGCGGCCGGCGGAGCATGCCTCTACGAACCCCGGGCAGTCGTCTTCCACCACCACCGCAGCGACTGGCCCGGCCTCAAGCGGCAGATAAGAGCCTACATGAAGGGCCATGTCGCAGCTCTGGTGACGCAGCACGATAATTTCGGCGATCGAGGAAACATCGTGCGCATCGGCAAGCAACTGCCGGTCTATTTCGCCAAAACCTTCGTCAAGGCGCTTTTTGAAGGGCCTTCCGGCAGGCTTGGAATTTTGGCGGCCGAAGTACAGGGCTGGCTCGCCGGCCTGCAGTTTCTCCTGCGCTTCGGCTGGAGAATGCGGCGAACTCCGATGGGGGCTGCCGCGACTGCTGAGAAAGGAATACCGCGATGATCAAGAAAGCAACACTTGGCCAGTTTCTATCCAGGAACCCGTATCCGAATGGGTTGACGGATGGTCTGTTCTATCGCGAAAAGATGCGCGCCATCCATCGGGTCGCCCCGGCCGAGACTGGAGGCGTCGGACGGGTGTTGGAAATCGGCGGTGGTCGCAGCGGCCTTGCCAGCATCCTCTATCCGCAAGCCGAGATCGTCACGCTCGACATCGACCCGGAGCTGGGCGACCATCAGCCTTCCTGGGCGAGATCGACCTTTATTTGCGGCGACGCCTGTTCGCTGCCGATGGATGACGACAGTTTTGACATCGTCACCATGTTCGATGTGCTGGAGCACATCGAGGATGATCGCCGCGCCGCCCAGGAGGCATTGCGGGTCGTGCGGCCGGGCGGCTATGTGCTGATCTCCACCCCTGAGGTCAACTGGCATTACCCCTATTTCAGCGTCATGAAACGCCATTGTCCGCATGAAAGCGAGCTGATGCGCGAGTGGGGTCACGTCAGGCGGGGATACCGGGATCCGGAACTCGCAGCACTTTTCGAGAGGCGCCCGGAAAAGCGGGCAACATTCATCAACGCCGCCACCGCGTTCTTCCATGACGTCTCGTTTTCCCGCCTCGGACGTCGTCGCCGCAAGGTACTCTATGCGCTGGCGGCGCCCGTGACCTTCCTCGGCTACTTAATGCACCGGCCGTCCACGCGCGGCACCGAGACGGCCTTTGCTTGGCGCAAATGACGGGCCACGCGACGCCAAAAGTGATCGCCCTCTTCCCGTGGGGCGACGTGATTGAAGAGTTTCTTGAGCCGATTGGGCTTGAGCTCAGTGATTTCGTCGAGCGGATGACAGGAGGTTGGCTGTTTGGCTATGCGGCTGCGCTGAGTTCGGTAGGCCACAAGCCAATTATCGTCTGCGCATCCGAGCGGGTGACCAAGATTGAGTGCTACGATCATCCCGGCACAGGCACACCGATCTGGGTCGCGCCGGCAAGGCGGCCCCGTCAAGGCCATTCTCCTGCCGCCTATAGCCTGCGGCGCTGGTCTGCAACGCCGCTTTCAGCCTTCCGCGAAGTCCTCGCCCGCTCTCGATGCGATCTGCTGCTTGCCCAGGAATATGAATATACGCGCTTCGATGCGCTGGCATGGCTGGCGCGCAGCTTAAACGTTCCCCTCTATGCCACCTTTCAGGGAGGGGATCGTACGCTGTCCTGGATCGAGGCCGTAGCGAGGCAGCTTTCCCTGCGCGCGTGCCGCGGCCTGATCGTCGCTTCCTCCGCAGAGCGCAGCCGCCTTGCCAAGGCCTATCCGCACCTCGCGCTGGATATCGCGAATATCCCCAACCCGCTGGATACTTATGAATGGCAGGCAGTCGATCGAATGGAGGCGCGTATAAGCCTCGGCCTGCCGCAGGATTGCTTCATTATCCTCAATCACGGGCGCATCGACGTCCGCCGCAAAGGGCTCGATGTTCTGCTGGAGGCTTGGGCACGCTTCGCCGACGACCCTGCCAGCCAATTGGTGATCATTGGTTCGGGCCAGGACAGCGACGCGTTTGCAAAGTTGCTTCGTGAAAGCGGCCCGTCGAATGTGCAATGGCTCTCCAGCTACACAACGGACCGAACTTTGATCCGGCGCTGGCTGTCGGCTGCGGATGTCTATGTCACCGCCTCGCGCGTCGAGGGCATGCCAGTCGCGCCATTGGAAGCCATGGCCTGCGGTCTTCCCGTCATTGCTTCGGATGCGCAAGGCTTGCCGGATATTTTAGCCGATGGCGAGGCCTCGGGCGGCCTGATGGTAAGACAGGAGCAGCCGGAGGAAATTGTGCGCGCCTTGGTAAGATTGAAAGACGACAAAGCGCTTCGAGCGCAGCTTGGCGCGGCTGCCAGAAGGCGGGTGACAGAAAAGTTCTCGATCGAAGCGGTTGGCGCCGCTCTCGATGATTTTCTGACAGCGACAAGTAGGTAAGGATCACATCCGGCTGCGATACCAGGCAAGCGCTGTGTCGATGATCCTGTCGATGCTGGAATGTCTGGGCACCCATCCAAGCTCCGCTTCTGCCTTGCCGGCCGCAGCGACGAGCGCCGGTGGATCGCCGGCTCTGCGGGGACCATAGGCAATGGCAAGGCTTTGCCCGGAAATGCGGCCGACGGCATCGACCAATTCCTTCACAGTCGTTCCGTTGCCGGTACCGAGGTTGTAGACATGCACTCCCTCATCCCGCAACAGCTTCTCTCCGCCAAGGACATGAGCCTGCGCGAGATCGCTGACGTGGATATAGTCACGGACGGCGGTGCCGTCGCGCGTGTCAAAGTCGGTGCCGTTGATGGTAAAGGTCTGGCCCGATCTGATCGCCGCTTCTATAGCGAGCGGAACGACATGTGTCTCGGGCTCGTGCCGTTCACCGATCTCGCCTTCGGGGTCGCAGCCGGCTGCATTGAAATATCGCAGCATCACCGCATTGAGACCGCGGGCACGCGAGAAATCTTCCACTATGCGTTCGATCATGAATTTCGACCATCCATAGGGGTTGATCGGCCACTGCGGATGGGTCTCGTCGATCGGCGTACGCACCGGAATTCCATAGGAAGCGCAGGTGCTTGAAAAGATCAGCCTGTTGACACCGGCCTTCAGCATTTCCTCAATGAGCACCAAGGTCCCGAAACTATTGTTCCGGTAATAGAGTTCAGGGTATTCGACGGATTCGCCGACATAGGCATAAGCGGCGAAATGGGCCACGACGTCGGGGCGATACTGGCGCAACGCTGCCGTGACTGCCCCGGCGTCGGCAATGTCACCCTCAACCAGCGGCCCCCATTTCACGGCGTCGCGCCAGCCGCGGGAGAGATTGTCGTAGGTGACGACCGACCACCCTGCCTCGGCGAACGCTTTGCAGCAATGCGAGCCGATATAACCGGCTCCCCCTGTGACGAGAACGGTCTTCATTCGGCAGCGATCGCCTGCGAACGGCCAGACGCCAGCAGGCTCTCAAAGTAGGCGATTGTTCTACCAAGTCCGGCCCGCAACTGAACCTTCGGCTTCCAGCCGAGCTCTCGCGTCGCGACCCCAATGTCCGGTTGCCTTTGCCTGGGATCATCGGCAGGCAGGGGCAGATACTCTATCGTCGACCGGCTTCCGGTCAGCTCTATGACGAGATTGGCAAGCTCCAGCATCGTAAACTCCGCCGGATTGCCAAGATTGATCGGTCCCGTCACCTCGTCCCTTGTCCCCATCAGCCGCACCAGGCCATCGATGAGGTCGTCGACATAGCAGAACGAGCGTGTCTGCTGGCCGCTGCCATAAACCGTTATCGGCTTGTTCTGAAGCGCCTGCACGATGAAGTTGGAAATGACCCGGCCGTCGTCCGGACGCATCCTTGGACCATAGGTGTTGAAGATGCGCGCCACCTTGATTTGGAGTCTATGCTGGCGCCAATAATCGAAGAACAGGGTCTCGGCGCAACGCTTGCCCTCGTCATAGCAAGAGCGCGGTCCTATCGGGTTCACCCGGCCCCAATAACTCTCCTGTTGGGGATGAGTCTCGGGATCTCCATAGACTTCTGAGGTAGAGGCCTGAAGGATCTTGGCGCCGACCCGTTT
Source organism: Rhizobium sp. BR 315 (assembly GCF_050577975.1). Taxonomy (NCBI): domain Bacteria; kingdom Pseudomonadati; phylum Pseudomonadota; class Alphaproteobacteria; order Hyphomicrobiales; family Rhizobiaceae; genus Rhizobium; species Rhizobium sp. BR 315. Next base: position 67,979 of record NZ_JARWKZ010000031.1, read on the forward strand.
GGCGAGGCCCAGCATATTGATCGCACCGTGGACGCTGGTCTTGGTCGTCTGCACCGGATCGAACTGGTAGTGAACCGGGCTCGCCGGACAAGCGAGATTATAGATCTCATCGACCTCCACATAGAGGGGAAAGGTGATGTCGTGGCGGATGATTTCAAAGGATCTGTTGTCCAGCAGATGCGAGACGTTGGTTTTACGTCCCGTAAAAAAGTTATCGACGCAAATAACCTCGTGTTTTTCCTTCAAAAGTCGTTCGCACAGAAATGAGCCGAGGAAACCTGCACCGCCAGTAACCAGAATTCGCTTTGTTTGCTGCATGCCGATTATCCCGCAGCCACTGGGGTGAAGCCGTGGCCGCCAGAAGCCAAAGCAAGCGTCGGGGCGAGGATGCCGCTTTTGAGGATGCCGTTCATGTTCATCGAACTTCTCCGTATGCGTTTCAAAGGCGGCCAGATATCCCGCCGCTTCCGTCGCCGGAAAAAACTGGCGCAGCGGTCTGAGCAATCCATGGCAATAGGACCAAAGATTGTTTCTTAGGACTAAGGTCGAGTCGTGAATTGGACTTTGGTCTGATGACGAATGAAGAGCCCTAGGGTTGAGACTCAATCAGATCCACCAATTGACGATAGCCGCGATATAGCATGTAGCGATGAAGTTTATGGCGAGCTTGTCGTAGCGGGTTGCGACGCGTCGCCAGTCCTTGAGGCGGCAAAACATGCGTTCGATAATGTTTCTGCGTTTATAGGCCTCGGGATCGAACGGCTGCATTCTTTTGCGGGTCGGGTTATTGGGAATGACAGGACGGGTTCCTCGCCGAATGAGGAAGAGCCGTAGGGCATTGCTGTCATAGGCGGTATCGGCAGCGCAAAGACGACTGGGCGGCAGAGGTTCGAGCAGGCTCATGGCGACAGGAGCGTCGCCGCGCTGTCCCGGTGTTATTTTGATCGCGACGGGACGACCGCAGCGATCGACAACAGCATGGATTTTTGTCGATCTGCCGCCTCGCGACCGATGGCCTGGGCCTCCGCCCCCCTTTTCCGCCGGCAGCCGAGCGGTGAGCTTTGGCGGTTGTGCTGTCGATCATCTGGATATCGGTGTCATTCGTCTTGACCAGCGCATCGAATAGTTGACGCCAGATACCCCGCGCCGACCATCGATGGAACCGATTGTAAATCGTCGTCGAAGGTCCATAGCAGGCTGGGCAGTCCTGCCAGCGGCAGCCGAACTTCAACACATGGATGATGGCGCTGATCACGCGGCGGTCGTCGGTCCGGCGCGCGCCGGGTTGGTTCGTCGGTAGCAGCAGTTCAATCGCCGCCCACTGATAATCATCGAGCCAGAATTCCCCTGCCATGATCCAATCTCCGTCAAACAGGCGCATTGAATCAAGAAGGAAAAATATAATCAACTAGGTGATTGGGTTTTCGGCCTAAGCCACATAGAAGAGCGCCCGCAGAGCTTGGCTTTGCGGGCGCTCAGATTGCTGACAAACCCCTGGCCTTGGCTGGGGGTTTATGATTCACTGGGACATGTTGAAGAAACCCGCTCCCGAACAGACGGCTCTCGAGATGGTGACGCTCGACAGTCTGGTGCCCCGGGATCACCTGCTTCGCAAGATCGACGCGGTGATCGACTTCTCGTTCATCCATGATCGCGTCGCCGGCCTGTACTGCGCCGACAACGGGCGGCCGCCGCTGGATCCGACCTTGATGTTCAAGGCGC